>DATLAM010000043.1:0-5627 GCA_035527435.1 Bathyarchaeia archaeon | reverse complement strand
TAAGATCCCATCTTGCCTGACAACCTCAACGAGAGGTTTGGTTATCTGAAGAAAGGTTTTGATCCTTTTTTCAACGACTTCAGGATAGTCATCCTTGCGATGAATCAATTTTGTCTGGCATTTACCGCAAACACCCTTTTTTTTCGGAGGCTTAGTCGCCAAATTGTATTCAGAAGAACATCTGGGACAAACCCGGCGGGCAGAGGATCTTTCAATAACCGCCTTTTGACTAACCCTAAGATAAAAAACCATCTCGGACCGCTTCCTTCTCTCGGCCAACATCTTCTTCCAGACTTGGTATTGAGCAACATTCCTGGGATAGCCCTCAAAAACAATTCCCTTCTTCACTCCCATCTTATCCAGCCAGGATTTAACAGCCTTGTGGATAAGCGGGTCAGGAACCAAAGCTCCTTTTTCATGCATCAGATAATCAATCTTTCTGCCTAAAGGCGAATCTTCTTTGGCTATCGCCCGACAAACCTCACCTGTCTGAAGATAGTTGTAGCCAAGCGTTTTTACCAAAAGTTTTGCCTGAGTGCCTTTACCCGAACCTGGCGCACCCAAAATTAAAAAAATCATTTTAAAAACCCTTCATAACTTCTCATGACCATCATTGCCTCAAGCTGCTTGGTGGTTTCCAGAACTACGGAAACAACAATTAAAACCCCTGTGCCTCCCAAAGTCATCGTCGCCACTCCGGTTAAGCCTTGGGCAATTGAAGGCAGGATCGCTACCAAGCCTAAGAAGATGGCTCCCACCAGAGTGATCCGATTTAAAATCCGGTTTAGGTATTCGGCGGTTGGCGGGCCGGGACGAATTCCCGGAATAAACCCTCCGTGTTTTTTAATCTCATCGGCAATTTTGATCGGATTAAAAACCACCGCTGTATAAAAATAGGTGAAGCCGACCACTAAGAAAAAATAGGTGAAATTATAGACCAGCCCGCCCGGATTAAAAAGATTGGCCAATCCACCAGCCAAAGAAGCGATTGTTTGGTTAGGGACCGCCCGCAAAAAATTGCCCATCATTGAAGGCAAAAGAATTAAAGAAATGGCAAAGATGATGGGAATCACCCCTGCTTGATTAAGGCGCAAAGGCAAATAGGTATCTCGACCACCATAAATTCTTCGGCCGCGGATACGTTTGGCATAAGCCACTCTTACCCGGCGCGTGGCTTCATTAACAGTAACAATGGCGGCGACCACTGCCAGGGACATTGTCCCGAAAACAGCCAGATTGAAAAGGTTTTCTGGCTCAAGAATAGCCGCAGTTTGGCCAATAGATACCGGAAAGCGACCCACGATGCCGGCAAAAATGAGCATGGAGATACCGTTGCCAATTCCGTTCTCGGTCACCAGTTCCCCCAGCCACATCAAAAAAACGGTTCCCGCGACCATGGTAACCACTAAGCCTAAGAGATTCAAAGGGGCCAGAAAGGCAATAATCTGTTGATTTTTTAAAAGGGCGTACATCCCCAAAGCTTGGACACAAGCCAGAGGAACAGTCAAATACCTGGTATATTGATTAATCTTTTCTCGGCCATATTCTCCCTCCTTGGAAAGCTCCTCTAAGGCAGGGATGACCATTGTTAAAAGCTGGAAAATAATCGAGGCATTAATGTAGGGATTTAATCCCAAAGCCAGAATGGAAAAATTGGCCAATGTCCCGCCAGAAAAAATATCCAAAAGGCCTAAGAGTTGGTTGCGAGCAAAGAGCTGCTTTAGGGCCGCGATATCTACCCCCGGAACGGGAATATGGGCGGCGAAGCGGAAAACGATTAGAATCCCGGCTGTAAAAAGAAGCCGCCGTCGCAGATCGGGAATTTTAAAAGCACTCAACAGGGTTTTGAAAGCTTTCTTCATTTTTTCTTAAGCTTTTCTTTTAGGTTTCACTTTTTTAACTTTAGCCCGAGTTTTTTGAGACTTGACAGTCTTTTTAGCTCCCCTTTTTGGTTTTCTCTCCGGAAGCTTCTCCGCTTCCCTTTTTGGCTCCTCTTTCACCACTTTCATCACTTTGCCCCCCGCCTTAACTATCTTCTCGGCTGCCCCCTTTGAGCAAGGCAATTTAACCGTCAAGGCAAGCTTAAGCTCACCGTCGCCCAAAATCTTTACCCCGAATTTTTTCGCTTCGGCTTCCTCAACCAGGCCTTTTTTAACCAAGGCTGGGATATCAACTTGGCTTTCTTTTGGCAAAAGATTAAGAAGTCGGACGTTAACCACGACTGGTCCTTTTTTTAAAGATTTAAATCTGCCTTTACCGCGGCGCAAAGGCAGTTTTTGAATAAAAGACTTTTTAATCTTTGTCCCTTCAAAGGTAAGCGGCACTTTACTCCTTGCCTTTGTTCCTTTGGCTCCTCGACCAGAGGTATGGCCTCCCTTGCCGGAGCCGTAGCCTCGACCAACTCTTTTTTTCTTTCTCTTAGTAATTTTAGACAATTTTTTAAGCTCCACTTTTACCTCTTTCTTTCCCGAGGCCTTAAGCGCTTTAAAGCCTCAATAGTTGCATAAACGTTGCTTGCTTTATTATTGGTTCCCAAGACCTTGGTGACAATATTTTTAATCCCCGCGGCATCAACGACTGCCCGAACGGCACCGCCGGCAATAATCCCTGTCCCGGGAGGAGCCGGTTTTAAAAGAACCTTAGCGGCCCCTTTTTTTACCCGAATCTCATGAGGGATAGTTGTTTCATTCATTGGCACCTGGATAAGGTTTTTTTTGGCTCGTTTAAGGCCCTTTTTAATTGCCGAAACCACGTCTGGGGCTTTACCTAAACCCGCCCCAACCCGACCTTTTCTGTCTCCCACGACCATTAAAACAGAAAATCCGATTCGGTTGCCCCCTTTGGTTTTTTTGGAAACCCGGTTTACCTGAACCACTTTTTCTTCAAATTCTTTTTCTTCTCTTGGTGTTCTATTAAATGGCGCTCTATTAAACATCTGCTTCCTTTAAAATTCTAGGCCCGCTTTCCGAGCTGCCTCAGCTAAAGCTTTAACTCGGCCATGATATAGATAAGAACCCCGATCAAAAACCGCCTTTTTAATTCTCTTTTTAATCGCTCTCTTAGCAAGGAGATTACCAACCATCTTTGCCCGCTCAGTCTTGGCTTGGCTTTTGCTGCTTTTTTGTTCAAGCTCCTTCTCGTTAGCCGCTATTAAGGTCTGCCCTTGCTGATCGTCAATTAATTGGGCGTAAATTGCCCGATTTGACCGAAAAACAGAAAGACGTGGCCGATCAGCCGTTCCCTTAACTTTTGAGCGTACCCTGACCTTTCTTTTCATTCTAGCGCTTCGGTAACGTCTAATCATTAACCTTCACCTCCTGCGCCAGGAACCTCGGCTCCAACCTTAGCGGCTTTACCTGGTTTGCGCCGAATTTGCTCGCCTTCATAACGAATTCCCTTACCTTTATAGGGTTCAGGCGGCCTAACCTTTTTGATCTTGGCGGCCACCTGGCCAACCAAGGCCTTGTCTATCCCAGAAATAATAATTTTATCATTGCCTTCAACTTGAAAATTGACCCCTTCAACTGGCTTGATTTCCACTGGATGGGAAAAACCAACCATTAAAACCAGCGTCTCTTTCTCAAGGTGGGCCCGGTAGCCAGTACCATGCATTTCCAGCCTTTTTTCCCAACCCTGACAAACTCCCTCAATCATATTGGCTACTAAAGTCCGGGTGAGGCCATGAAGAGATTTGGCCAGTTTTGCGTCTGAATTTCGGGAAACAAAAACCTGATTATCTTTAACAACAACCTTTATTTCTGGCCTCACCTCTTGTTTTAAAACACCCTTTGGGCCTTCGACCCGAACCTGGCCGTTATCAATTTTGACGGACACTGCTTCGGGAATCTTGATGGGCTGTTGACCAACTCTGCTCATAAATTTACCAAACACTACAAATAATTTCTCCCCCTAGATTTTTCTTCCTTGCTTCTCGGTTAGTCATCAATCCCTTGGGGGTGGAAATAATACTTATCCCCAAGCCTGATAAAACCGTGGGGATTTTATCGGCTCGAGAATAAGTTCGTCTTCCTGGCCGAGAAATCCGTTTAATTCCGGTCAGAGACGGTTCTTTGCCCCGGTAGCGGAGACTCAAAACAATTGTCTTTTCCTTGCCTTTGCCTTCAATTTTTTCTTCCTTAATAAAACGTTCGGCAATTAAAATCTTGGCAACTGCCTTTTTTATCTTGGAAAAGGGAACCCTCACCGTCTTTTGACGGACTTGATAACCGTTTCTGATTCGAGTACACATGTCAGCAAGAGGGTCAGTTAACATTTTTTCCTTTCATTATAGATTACCAGCTCGCCTTAGTAACCCCAGGCAACTCTCCCTTATGGGCTCGTTCGCGAAAGCAAAGGCGGCAAAGCCCAAAAAGACGAATATAGGCTCGTGGCCGGCCACAAATTAAGCACCGATTATGTTGTCTGGTTGAAAACTTCGGTTTTTTCCGATCTTTTAAAATTTTTGACTTTTTAGCCATAATCATTTCCCTTTCTCAAAAGGCATTCCTAAAAGTTCTAAGAGACGCTTGGCACCTTTATCTGATTTGGATGTGGTCACCACCGTTATTTCCAGTCCCCGCACCTTATCAATCTTAGCATAATCTACCTCAGGAAAAACGATTTGCTCCGGCAACCCCAGGCTATAATTACCATGACCATCAAAACTTTTAATTGAAACTCCCTGGAAATCTCTTAGTCTAGGGAAAACAATCTTAAAAAGTTTCTCCAAAAAGTCATGCATTTTTCGACCTCTTAGGGTAACTACCAGTCCAATCGGGGCTCCTGCCCGAAGCTTAAAGCCAGCAATTGACTGTTTTGCCCTGGCAATTTTTGGTTTTTGGCCGGCAATCAACGCCAAAGTTTGACTGGGAGACTCTAAGGCTCCCTTATTTTCTGCTCCTTCTTTAAGGCCAATATTGATAATCACCTTTTCCAACCGGGGAACAGCCATTAAGTTTTTTAACCCCAATTCCTCAGCCAGCTTTGGTTGAACTTCCTTTTTATATTTTTCCTCTAGCTTCATCTTTTAGGCCTTTTTTAAATTATCTCCTTGCATTTTCTACAGATTCTTCTTTTTTCGCCGCTTTTGTCGACTTGAAAACCAATCCTAGTCTGTTTTTTACACTTTGGGCAGATAAGGGTAACGTTGGCCACAGGCAAGGGCTTGACCAAATCAATAATTCCCCCCGGCTTACCTGCTCCTTGAGGCCGAACATGTTTTTTATAAAGATTCACCCCGGGAATTAAAACCTTCCCGGACTTTGGAAATACTTTTTCGATTTTTCCTTGCTTGCCCCGATCTTTCCCGGCAACCACTTTAACCGCATCACCCTTCCTAAGCTTCATAAAACCTCCGTTGCTAAAGAGGCAATTTTGGCATAACCCACCTCTTTTATCTCTCGAGCAATGGGACCAAAAATTCTTGTCCCTCTCGGATTACCATTTTTGTCAATAATTACGGCGGCGTTGTCGTCAAAACGAATGTAAGAACCGTCTTCCCGCCCAGTTTCCTTTCTTGTCCGAACCACTAAGGCTTTAACGATTTCTTTGTCTTTCACCACTCCGTTAGGGTCAGCCTGGTCAACAACCGCGGAAACAATATCGCCAATCTTACCAAAACGCTTTCT
>DATLAM010000042.1:0-2576 GCA_035527435.1 Bathyarchaeia archaeon | reverse complement strand
TGATAAGGAACACGGGCCAGTAATTTTGGAACTAAATGCCCGGCCGGGTTTGGAGATTCAAAAAGCCAACCTTTCACCTTTGAAAAAAAGGTTAGAGAGGGTTGAGGGTTTGGAGATTAAAGATGCGGAACACGGGGTGAGAGTGGCCAAAACTTTGTTTGCCGAAAGATTTGCCGACCGGGTGATGATTGAGGAAGGAGTGAAGATAGTGAGGATATGGGAAAGCATCAAAATTCGCTCGCTAGATAAGAAGAAAATTGAAATTAGAGCCAAAATTGATACTGGGGCTTGGCGGACTTCGATTGACCGCAACCTAGCTAAAGAATTGGGGCTTTTAAGACCTGAGAATATTTTGTGGACCAAAGTTTATAAAAGTGGGTTAGGGAAAGAGGAGCGAGAGGTGATTAATCTCACTTTTTATTTAGCCGGCCGGCGGGTGAAAACAATTGCCAGTGTTGCCGAAAGAACGGACTTGCGGGCACCGATGATAATTGGCAGAAGAGATTTAAGGGGTTTTTTAATTAAACCAAGAAAGTGAGGGTGATGAAAGAACTGTTGATTTTAACAAGTAAAATTAGCCGAAAAAGAACGGCTTTGAGGGACTATTTGAACCAAAGTCTAGCTGGTCGAGCCAAAGTCACCTTGGGTTTATTTGCCGACCTGATTTTTGAGATTGACGGAAAAAAGATTAAAGTTAGGCTTAACCAGAAAAAAATCACTGATTTTGACTTGGTCGTTTTCCGGGGTGTGGGTTCTGATTTTTTGACCCTGGCTGGAGACTTAGCTCTTTGCCTTGAGCATCTTGGAGTTAAGTATACTGACACGACTTTTAGAAACATCGGCCCATTTGGCAGTAAATTTACTTCAATGATTAAGCTTTCCCTGGCTGGTTTGCCGGTGATGCCTAGTTATTACTGTCAACAGCCAAAAATTCGAGGGCGGATAGGTGAAATTATCAATAAGTTTGGTTTTCCCCTGATTGCTAAAGAACTTTCTGCTCAGGGAGGTAGAGGTGTATTTCTATTGAAAAAAAAGAAAGATTTTGATTTTTTGAATGAAGCTAAGGCCGAACAGGAATTTTTGTTTCAAGATTTCTACCCTGATAACGAAGAATATCGATTACTGGTTTTGGGCTATCAGCCAATGGTTTATTACCAAAAGATAAAAACCGATCCAAATGAATTTCGGGCCAATACGGCGCTGGGGGCAAAGGAGAAATATTTGGTTGTTGACCAGGCGCCTAAAGAAATGAGGGCGGTGGCGGTTAAGGCGGCCCAGATCTTAGGCTATGAAATTGCCGGGGTGGATTTTTTGATCGATAAACGGACGCAAAAAATTTGGCTTTTAGAGGTGAATCGGGGCCCGGGGCTTACTTACGACACCAAGATTTCTCCGGAAGTGCCGGCTTTAGCCTCTTTTTTTGCCAAAAAGTTAGGTGTGAAAAAATGCCGTTGAAAATAGGGATGTGTTTTTCTCGCCGGTTTGAAGGCAGTGACCCTTTGGTCCATATTGGCAAAAAACTGCCAGTTTATCTTAGGCTTTTGGAACTTTGTCAGGAAAGAGGTTGGCAAGTTTTTATTTTGACGCGGCGGACTTATGAAGGGGACGGGATTTTTAATGGTGTTTGGTATTTCAGCAGCGGCAGCTTCATCCGTTGGGAGAAATCAGTTAAGATTGACTTGGTTTATGATCGGGTGGCGGGGATGAAGTTCCCGCCCGAACATGACTCGGCCATGGTGGTAGTGAACCGGCGCGATTTTAAATTTGTCTGCTATAACAAATGGTTGGCTTACCGAAAACTGGGCCACTTGATGGCCAAAACCTATTGGGTGGGTGAGAGAAAAAATTTGCCTGGGGTACTTGACCAGATTAAAACTGACTGGGTGGTTTTAAAACCTCACAACGGCATGAAGGGAATTGGTATCTTTATCGGACCAAAAGAAAAGGCTTTGGCTTTTGAATTTACGAAAAAAAAGATTTACTTCCAATACATTGCCCAAGAGTTTGTGGACACCTCGGCTGGGATTCCCGGAATTGTCCGAGGCCAACATGATTTGCGGGTGGCAGTGGCCAATGGAGAAGCGGTCTGGTCTCATGTTCGCACTCCACCGCCGGGAGATTTCCGAGCCAACGTCGCTCAAGGTGGCAGTATTAAAGAATTGGGCTGTGCCCAATTACCCTCTTCTATCAAAAAAATTGTAAGCCAGATAGCGACGCGCTTTAATCAAAAGTACGACAACCCGATTTATAGTATCGATTTTGGGATGGGGGAAGATGGCCCGCTGATTTTTGAGCTTAATGACCAGATAGGTTTCCCCACCTGGGAAATGAAAGCCAGGGAAACTTTTTTGCAAGCTCATATTAAGAATTTTGCTATGAAGTTGAAAGATTTAAGTTGAGTGAGTTTCCCTCTTGACATAATTTTCAGTTTAAGGTATAAGAGTTCCACTTCTGTCTATTTTCCTGTCCAAGTTAAAAATTATTGACTGTTCCTGCCCATTTCTGCTCAGAAAGGGCAAAATGTTGGTTTGGGGGGCGTTTACCCTAGGATTCTGCATTGGTAGTATCCTTTTCTT
>DATLAM010000041.1:0-7128 GCA_035527435.1 Bathyarchaeia archaeon | reverse complement strand
CGAGGAGCAGCTCTGGAGGGGGTGGTGGCAGTTGTTTATCCGGATTTGATTATTGCCGCTTGCGAACAGGGGCTTTGCCCAGATGGCTATCCTCTTTTAGGCAGTTGGCATGATATCCCTTCAGAAGCAAGAGAGAGGTATCTGAAGGTTTTTAATAATTTTTTGATGACAATCGATGCCATTGTGGCTGGAAAAACTTTCAGAGAAGAAAGGCGTGATTTCTGTGAATCTTTGAAGGAAAGCGGGGTTTTACGGGTAGGGGACGCGGCGGTTGGTGAGGCCGAACTTAATCTCCGAGGTGTCAATTCAATCACCGAAACTTCGGCTCATGTAGTTCAGGCTGGTTTTCCTCCAAAAAATTGCCGGAGATTAATTAGAGGAATCAAAGAAAAGCTGGGAAAATGAAATTTTACAACAGCCTAACCAGAAAAATTGAGGAGTTTAAGCCCATCAACCCGTCTAAAGTGGGAATGTATGTTTGTGGAATTACCGCTTACGATCACACTCATTTAGGCCATATGCGTGCTTTTGTAAACGCTGACCTTTTGCGCCGGGTTTTGGAAAGTAACGGTTTTAAAGTGGTTCAGGTGGAAAACGTCACCGATGTCGGTCATCTTTTCGGGGATCGGGATATGGGTGAGGACAAGTTGGAAGCCACAGCGAAAAAAGTGAAAAAGTCTGCCTGGGAGATTGCCAAAGAGTATGAGAAGGAATTTTTTGAGACGATGGCCAAGCTAAATGTGAGAAGACCAACCGTTGTTTGCCGGGCCACGGCTCATATTAAAGAAATGATTGATTTAATTGGGAAACTGGAGAAAAAGGGTTTTACCTATAAAACCTCCGACGGCGTTTATTTTAACACCGCCAAGATCAAGGATTACAACCGGCTTTCGGGGATGAACCTGGAAAAATTAAAAGAGGGCGCCCGGGTTGAGGTTAATCCGGAAAAGGAAAACCCGACTGACTTTGCTCTTTGGAAATTTTCCCCTAAGGGGGTTGCTCGCCAGATGGAGTGGGATTCGCCTTGGGGGGTGGGGTTTCCTGGCTGGCACATTGAGTGTTCGGCCATGGGAATGAAATATTTGGGTAAAAAGATTGACATCCACACCGGAGGAGAGGACCATATTTCGGTTCATCATACCAATGAACGAGCTCAAAACATGGCCGCTGTCGGCCGGGAGGTGGTCAATTATTGGTTTCACTCCGTGTTTTTACTGGTTGAGGGGGAGAAGATGAGCAAATCTTTGAAAAACTTTTATTGGCTGAAGGATGTTTGTGATCGGGGTTTTGATCCCCTGGCCTTACGCTATCTTTTCTTAACTGCCCATTATCGGACTCAGTTAAACTTTACCTGGAAAGGATTAACCTCAGCCCAGATTGCTTACCGAAAACTTATCGGCTTGGTAAGGGAATGGCGCCAGGAGGGAAAAAGCCCAGCTTCTAAAAAGGGTTTGGAAAAAATTGATCATTTTAGACAAGAATTTCAAGAAAAGATTAATCATGATCTTAACCTTCCTGAAGCTTTGGCCGTTGTTTGGCAGATGGCCAAATCAAACCTCTCCAGTTCGGCCAAGCTGGGTTTGATTTTGGATTTTGATCAGGTTTTAGGCTTGGGATTAGGAGAGGTGAAAGAGATTAAACTGCCTGAAAAGGTCAGAAAACTTCTTGATAAGAGAGAAAAGCTGCGCCAAGCAAGCAAATGGCAGGAAGCGGATAAAATTCGTCAGCAAATCACCAAACTTGGTTATAAGATTGAAGATAGTTCAAAAGGCGTTAAAGCAAACCCTGTTTAATTTATTAAAGCGAGGAGTTTAATTTATTAAACTTCTAGTAATAGAGAGCGTTAAGGGCCTTTTCCAAGTTATCCACTCCACGCCACTGCCCGTAAGTCTAGAAAGTCTGTCTTTTTCTTCAGTCGTAGTGTAATAGTGATATACTTTACTCATGAAGGCGGATTTTGTTTGGGAAGATTTCAATCGCCCCGAGCTTAAGCTATTACGAAACAGGTATGGCCTTGAAAAAGTGGTCTCGTCAGGGAAAGATAAATTTGAAAAACAGTTATTACTAAAAAAATGGGTGTTTGCTACCCTCCCTCTTGGTTATAACAATACAAATCAGTACAGAAGTGCCCTAGAGGTTTTGGATGATCAAGAAAACAAGGGAGGATTTAACTGTTCTTGGTATGTTTTAGTTTATCTTCAGTGTGCGATTACTTTGGGGTGGTATGTGAGGAAATTGGGAATAGATACAGACCACGATTTTGGCGAAGAAGAGATGAGGCATACTGTTGTTGATATTTGGTCCAAAAAGCACAAAAAGTGGTTTGTGATTGATCCGATGTTTAATGCCCACTTTGAAAAAGACGGAACGCCGCTAAATTCTCATGAGGTCCGCAAGCATTATTTAAATGGGGAGAAGGTTAAAAAAGTCTTTGGCAATTATGAGCAAGAAATTCTCTCTGAAAAAGTGAAAGAAAGAAATGACAACCCTAACAACTATTTTTGGTTTTTTATTCTTCTAAGGAATAATTATCTAGTTAACCCTGATGTTTATGATTCAAAGGCTCTTCTTTGGATAGACGAACATAATAAAGATAAAACTTGGCACGTGGGGGGACGAAATAAAGGAGAGTTTAAAAGGCACCCGATGTATGAAGGAGCCTTTATTGAAACAAATGATTATTCCTTATGTTTTCCAACAATGGTATAGAACACCCTCATGAGCTTAAGTATAGGGACAGAACTTACCCAACCACATCTTTAGACTCACCATCATTTGACCCTTAATACAAATGAAAATATAATATAACTATGGCAGAGGAAGATCGAAAAGAATCGGTGCTTGACACTCCAAAATCAATATTAGAAGACGCGGTTTCAAGATTTAACAGACTTGATGTTGAAGCCCAAGAGGCTTCATCCTCAAAGGATGCGGCAACGTGTAGGCAAAAATTAGCCGAGAGAGCAAGGTTGATAGCTGATTTACCCGCCAGAGTTAGGGAAACTATGATAAGGGGACAAAGTTTTCCGGAAGAAGGGTTTCGCCAGTTGGATGACTTTTCAGAACTTGCCGAGAAGAGTTTGAAAGATGGTGGTGCTTTTGCTTTGGGCACTCTTTTGAAGCCTCGGGGTTCTTTAGTGAGCGATCCAAATTCGCTCGAAGAGCTTGTCAACGAACTTTATCCGCCCGAAACAGACTCTTCCTAATATAAGGTAATAAAATAGTCTTATGGGATTATCAATCGGTATTGTGGGACTTCCCAATAGCGGTAAGTCAACCTTATTTAACGCTCTTCTTAAAAGACAGGTGGCTCAGGTGGCTTCTTATCCTTTCACCACCATTGAGCCTAACACGGGCGTGGTTGAAGTGCCGGATGAGGATTTGGAAAGGCTGGCTAAGGTTGTTCGGCCGGGAAAGGTGACCCCGGCCGCGGTTTTATTTATTGACATTGCCGGTTTGGTTAAAAACGCTCATCAGGGTGAGGGTTTGGGCAATCAGTTTTTAGCCAAAATCCGGGAGGTAGATGCTCTGGTTCATATCATCAGGGCTTTTAAAGATGAGGGAGTGGCCCATTATTACGGATCTCTTGATCCCCAAAGAGATCAAAAGATTGTTGAAATTGAGCTTGAGCTGGCGGAAATCAAAAAGCCGACCCTTTTGGTTTTAAATCAAGGTACGGTTTCACCTTCCAAGGGTTTTTTGGCGGTTAATGCCCGAACCGGGGAGGGGGTTGATAAGCTGATCAAGGCCGCTTATCATCTTTTAGGGTTGATTACTTTTTACACGGTTAAGGGGGGCCAGGAAGTCCGGGCCTGGGCAATTAAAAAAGGGGCCACCGCTTTGGAGGCGGCTGGTAAGGTTCATACCGATATGGCCCAGGGTTTTGTTAAAGCTGAGGTGGCGGGTCTTGAGGATTTGGTGGCTTTTGGAGGCTGGCAGGAGGCAAAAAGGAAAGGCAAGGTGAGATTGGAAGGAAAGGACTATCCCTTAACTGACAAGGAAGTGGTTGAGTTTAAGTTTGGCCGAACAATTTAAGGGTTGCCTGAAAGATTGAGGGTGTGTTATACTCGCCAAAGACAAGATAAGGTAAAGATGAGAGATTACGAGTTGACCTTAGTGATTGACCCCGATTTGACTGAAGAGAGCCAGAAAAAGCTCACCACCAAAATCAAAAAGGTGGTTCTTGATTTAAAAGGCAAGGTTGAGAAAACAACCGATTGGGGCAAAAAAGAACTAGCTTACCCCATCAAGAAAAAAACCCAAGGGGCTTATTTTTTGTGGGCGGTTAAATTACCCGCCGAAGCCCCGGCTGAGTTGGATCGAAAACTCAGACATGAAGAAGGCTTGTTAAGATACTTGTTAGTTAAAAAGGATTAAGGTTTAGGAGGTAAAAATGGCCGCCAGGTCACTGAATAAAGTTCAATTAATCGGCAATCTTACTCGGGATCCCGAACTGCGTTACACCCCACAAGGGACAGCCGTTTGTACCTTGGGGATGGCGACCAATCGCCAGTGGACAACAGATGCTGGGGAAAAGCGGGAGGAGGCCGAGTTCCACCGGATTGTTGCCTGGAATAAACTGGCTGAACTTTGTTCTCAGCTTCTGTTTAAGGGCCGCCGGATTTTTATTGAAGGCCGGCTTCAGACTCGTCAGTGGACGACTCAAGACGGGACGCCTCGGCAGACAACCGAAATTATTATTGCTGACATGATTATTCTTGACAGCAAAAGGCTGCCTGATGAGACAAGCAGACCGGTGCCTGAGGGGCCGGAGTCAGTGAAAAAAGAGCTGCCAGAGGAAGAGGCTTCTCCTCAAGAGGCTAAAAAAACCAAGAAAGAGCCATTCAAGGCTAAAAAAGAGGCGGCCAAAGGGAAAAGCAAAACAGAATCTGGTAAGTCTGGCAAGAAAGAAGACGAGGGAGAAGAGGTTAAGCCAGACGATATCCCCTTTTAAAATTTAAGCTAAAATGGACAAAGGTAGATTTACGAAACGAAGACGTTTTATTCAGCCCAGGAAATGTTCTTTTTGTCAGGAAAGCAAGGAGCCTGACTATAAAGAGACTGATCTCCTGCGCCGGTTTACCACCAGTCGGGGGAAGATTGTTTCCCGAGACAGAAGCGGCGCCTGTTCCAAGCACCAGAAAAAATTGAGGCGGGAGATCAAACGGAGCCGCTTTTTAGCCCTCCTTCCTTTTATTACCAAACCTTAATTTACTTCTGCCCAGATGAATTCCTTAAAAAAAGCCTATCTAGAAGAAACGACTGCTACCTTTTCGTTGCCGATTCCTCCGGGGGGACAGATATCGGTTAAAAAGGGGGCTTCTGTTTCGGCTGGCCAGGTGGTTGCTAAAGGAAAGAGAGCGGTTGTCAAAAGGATTGATTTGGTGAAAACTTTGGGAGTAGCCCCCAAAAAGGTCCTGGACGTCCTGGTTAAAAGCCTGGGAAGCGAAGTTGCCAAAGGGGAAGTGATTGCCAAAACAAAGACCTTTTTGAAAACAAAAGAGCTGGTTTCCCCAATTGCCGGCGTTTTGGAATCCCTTAGTGAAACTGGGGTTTTAAAAATTAAAATGGTCGAGGATGAATTTGAGGTGAAAGCTCCCTTGGCAGGCAAGATTATCGTGGTCGGGGAGGGTCGGGTTGAGGTCTCTTTTGCCGCCAGAAAAATTGCTGGCATCTGGGGAGCAGGCGGGGAGGCCTTTGGAATCTTGGCTACCCTTGGTTCGCCTCAAAAAGAAGTTACCGTTTTTGATCTGAAGGAAAGCTTTAAGGAAAAAATCGTGGCTTTTTCGGGAAAGTTAACCCATGGGTTTTGGCATAAGGCTGTCAGCTGCGGGGTGGCGGGCCTTGTTTGCGGCAGCCTTCCCAATGAAGAGTTTGGAGCAAAGCTTGAGGGAGACTCCCTTTTGGTTCCCGGAGGCCAAGAAGAGCTGGTTTTGCCTCTGGTAGTGGCCGGAAGTGGCCAAGAAGGGCCGATTAAAGATGAAATTTGGCAGATGCTGATCAGAAGTCAAGAGAAGACGGTGGTTATAAAAGGCAAGGAAAAAAGTCTTTTGGTGCCCAAATGAAGTTTAATCTTCGCCAAGTAAGAATAGCGGTTTTAATGATTGGCCTGCTTCTCCTTGCGGGGGGAAGCGGTTATCTTTTGGGTAAAAATCAAGTCAGGCTCAACTGGGAAAATTACCAACCTCAGGTAACGATTGAAAGAAGAGTTCCTTCCCAAAACCAAGACGTTGACTTTGTTCTTTTTTGGCAGGTTTGGGACAAGCTTTCCTCTTCTTATCTTGACAAATCCGCTCTTTCACCAGCCAAAATGGTTTACGGGGCCATTCAGGGAATGGTGGCCTCCTTGGAGGATCCCTACACGGTTTTTTTGCCGCCTGAGGAGCAAAAGCAGTCTCGGGAGGATCTTCAAGGTTCTTTTGAAGGGGTGGGAATTCAGCTTGGTTATCAGAACGGCAATTTAGCGGTCATGGCCCCTCTTTCAGGCATGCCGGCGGAAAAGGCAGGAGTAAAAGCCGGGGATTTGATTTTAAAAATTGAAGACCAGGATACCGTGGGGATTAGTCTGCCCGAGGCCGTTAAGCTGATTCGTGGCCCCAGAGGGAGTCAAATCAGCTTAACCCTTCAACATGAAGGTAAGGAAGAGACTTATCAGGCTGTGATTGTCAGGGACACGATTCTTGTTCCCAGTGTTGAGGTGGAATTTAAAGAATTCCAGGGCAAACAAGTGGCCCATCTTAAGCTGACGCGCTTTGGGGAGAGAACCGATCAGGAATGGCAAGAGTCGGTGAACAAGATTTTGGCCGCTTCTCCGAAAATGGCTGGGGTGGTGCTTGATCTGCGCAACAATCCCGGCGGCTATCTTTCAGGCTCGGTTTTTATTGGTTCGGAATTTTTAACAAGCGGGGTGATTGTTCAACAGGAGGGAGCCGATGGCCGGCGGGAAACTTTTAGCGTTAATCGCCGGGGGAGGCTTTTAGAAATCCCTTTGGTGGTTTTGGTTAACAAGGGAAGTGCCTCAGCCAGTGAGATCGTGGCCGGAGCTCTTTCCGATTATGACCGGGCCAAAATTGTTGGCGAGAAAACCTTTGGCAAGGGGACGATTCAGGAGGCAGAGGATTTGCCAGG
>DATLAM010000040.1:0-2462 GCA_035527435.1 Bathyarchaeia archaeon | reverse complement strand
GCTATTTTTTCCCTTTTCCTTTACTCCTTTACCCAAATAGATTTAAACTTGACTCTTTCCCGGGTGTCCCTTTGGCAGAGGCTGGAAAAAGCTTTTATGTACCTTGGTTATTTCCAGAGACCAACCTCAACCACAATTTTTTTAATTATTCTAGGCCTGCTTTTCACCTTTTACTTTTTAATTTTGCAATCGGCAAAAAGGGGAAAACTTGAAAAAAGGCGGCTTTGGCAGCTGATTATTCTCACCGTGCTGATTCTTTTTCTTGCCTATCCGGCTTTTTCTCATGACATTTTCAACTACATCTTTGATGCCAAAACGGTCGCTTTTTACAGGCAGAATCCTTACCAGGTAAAGCCCCTTGACTTCCCTGATGATCCGATGACCCGCTTTATGCACTGGACACACCGGCCAAGTGTCTATCCTCCCCTTTGGATTGGTTTGTCAACAATTCCTTTTATCCTCGGCTTCGGCAAATTTCTTTTCCAGCTGATTGCCTTTAAAGCGATGATGGCTGGTTTTTATTTAGGCACAATTTGGTTGATTTTTAAAATCTCCGAAGTGCTTTTACCCCGACAGAAGATTTTTAATGTCGCCTTTTATGCTTTTAACCCCCTGGTGATTATTGAAAGCCTAGTAAGTGCCCACAACGATGGGGTAATGGCCTTTTTTGCTTTATTGGCTTTCTTTTTTATCTTGGCAAAAAAACCAGTTTATTCTTTGCTTTCTTGGCTTTTTTCCATTGGGGTCAAATATGTTACCGCCATTTTCTTGCCAATCTTTTTCCTTTTAGCCTGGCAGAAGCTTCAGGCGAAAAGGATTAACTGGCAAAGACTGGTTACCCTAACGGCGGGGTTGGGGGCAGCTGGGATTTTGATTATTACCTACCGGATTGGTTTTCAGCCCTGGTATCTTCTTTGGTTGTTACCCTTTTTAGCCATAAAAAAAGACAACCAGCTTTTAACCTGGGTGGTTGTTGGCCTTTCCCTGGGCAGCCTTTTGCGTTATGCCCCCTTTTTATATTTAGGCAATTGGGATCCGCCGGTGCCCACAATTAAACTTTGGTTATTTTGGTTACCGGCGGGTTTAAGCCTGGCAATTTCTCTGTTGGAAAGAAAGGTTGCCAGATCATAATCGGGGCAACTGGTTTGCTCTTGATTTACCCGTTTTTGGTATAATCTTGATGATGATTGGTTTACTTAAAAAATACCAAAAAGAATTAATAGCTTCTTTTTTGCTGCTTGCTTTGTTTTTGGTGAGCCGATTGATTAACCTGAAAATCCTTCCCATTTTCGTTGATGAGGCGATTTATCTTCGCTGGGCCCAAATTGCTAAAAACGATGCCTCTTGGCGGTTTATCTCTTTAACCGACGGCAAACAGCCTCTTTTTGTCTGGCTGACGATGATCTCCATGAAGGTAATTCAAGATCCTTTAATTGCCGGCCGAATTGTTTCGGTGGTGGCAGGCTTGGCTACCATGATTGGCCTTTGGTTTCTTACCATGATTCTTTTTAAAAATAAAAGAACCGCCTTTTTTACCCTCGTTTTTTATCTGTTTATCCCTTTTTATCTTCTTTATGATCGGATGGCTTTGATGGATTCATTGGTGGGAACCTTTTCTGTTTGGGCTCTCCTTTTTGAAATTTTATTGATTAGAACCCTAAGATTGGATTTTGCTCTGATTTTGGGTTGGATTCTGGGAGCAGGGATTTTAACTAAAACCTCAGGTTTTATAAATATTTATCTTTTCCCTCTGGTTTTTGTTCTTTTTGACTGGCGGAAACGGAAATGGCGGCTTAATTTGTTAAAACTGGGCGTCTTGGCGCTTTCGGCCGTCATTATTTCCCAAATTTTTTATTCAATTCTTCGCCTTTCTCCGTGGTCTCATATGGTTGCCCAAAAAGACACCACCTTTGTTTACCCCATCAAGGAATGGCTCTCTCATCCGCTGATGTTTTTTTGGGGAAACTTAAGAGGAGAATTTCACTGGCTGGTAACTTATTTAACTTGGCCGGTAGCCCTTTTAGTCGGCTATTCGCTAGTAAGATTTAAAAAACACCCAAAAGAAAAATTACTTTTATTCTCTTGGTTTATCGTTCCCATGGTTGGCTTGGCTTTTTTGGCTAAAGTTCTTTACCCCCGATTTATTCTTTTTATGAGCTTACCCCTTTTAGTTTTGGCTGCTGCCTCCCTGGAAGAATTGGCCGGAAGGGTGGGCCAAAGATGGCGCTTTTTACTGCTTTGCGCTTTAATTTTTGTCCTTCCCTTAAGGATTGATTTAGATTTGCTTTTTAAACCAACGGAGGCTGATATCCCCATCAATGACCGGGGTCAATACATTGATAGCTGGCCAGCCGGATGGGGAGTTGAGGAGACAGTTGTTTTTGCCCAAAGAGAAGCAAAGGATCAGGAGATTTTTATTGCCACTGAGGGGACTTTTGGCCTGATGCCTTCTTCTCTTGAGC
>DATLAM010000039.1:0-2042 GCA_035527435.1 Bathyarchaeia archaeon | reverse complement strand
TCTCCTACCATTTTGCTTATTGGCAAAAGATCTATCCAGGAATAGTTATCAACGACTTGGCTGTGGGGAACAAAACAATTGCTGAGGCAACCGCAAAAATTGACCACCAGGTTGCCGGTTTAGAATTAAAACCCTTGATTCTTTCCCATCAAGATCAAGAATGGCCGGTTAATCTTAAAAAGCTTAACTTCGCCTATGATGTTAACCTGACAGCCAAAAAAGCTTATTCTATCGGCCGTTCCGGCCACCTGACCCGAGATTTAAACACCAAAATCCATCTTTGGTTTCAGGGAGCCAATCTAGATCTCGAGTATCAATTCGATCAATCTTTCTTGGAAGAGAAGATTGCCTCAATCGCCGCCGAACTTTTTGTTCCCGCTATTGAACCTGCCATCCAAGTCTTTGAAACCATCCCGACTGGAGCCTCAAGTCGGGTGGTTATTGAAGCCGGCAAAGAAGGCCAAGAGCTGAATGTAAGAAAAACCATCGGGGCGATTAAAAATCAGTTAGCCAGAGCCTCTTTTTCCTCCCTTCAGCTGCCGATCATTACCCTCTCGCCAACTTTAACCGATGAACAACTTAAAAAAACCAAACATCGGGCAGAAAAACTTCTGAGCAAAAAAATTACTCTTTCTTGGCAAGAAAACCGCTGGGAATTAAACGAGCAGGAGATGATCGGCTTTCTTTCCTTTACTGATCAGCTTGAGGATGAAGAAATTGCCAGCTACACCGCTACTTTAGCCAAAAACATTAACCGACCGCCCCAAAATGCCGCTTTTCAGTTTGAAGGCAGCCGGGTAACTCAATTTGCACCTGCAAAAGAAGGCCAGGCTTTAAACCAGGATCAAACCAACCAACTGATCTCTGAAGCGCTTGAAAAAATGGAGGTGGGCGAGGAAAACCAATTAACCGTTGATCTGCCGGTTAAGACCGCTCCGCCTGAAATAACGGTTGAGGAAATTAACAATCTGGGGATTAAAAAACTTTTAGGCCGAGGTGTTTCCTCTTTTCGGGGTTCAATTGCCTCAAGAATTAATAATATTCAACTTGCCTCTTCAAGACTAAACGGCCTTCTCATTCCCCCTGGTGAAACCTTTTCCTTTAACCAGGCCCTGGGCGAAGTTTCCCGGGAAACCGGTTTTCAGGAAGCCTACATTATCAAAGAAGGGAGAACTATTCTTGGTGACGGAGGCGGAGTTTGCCAGGTTTCAACTACCTTTTTCCGGGCTGCCTTAGATGCAGGCCTGCCGATTATTGAACGCCAGGCTCATGCTTACCGGGTGGCTTATTATGAACAAGGGTTCTCACCCGGCCTGGATGCCACCGTCTGGGAGCCTCATCCTGATTTAAAGGTAAAAAATGATACCCCGGCTCACATTTTAATCCAAGCTGGTGTTAACACCGGAGCAAGAAGCTTAGCTTTTGAGCTTTACGGCACCGCTGACGGCCGGGTAGCCACGATCGGGAAATCCCGAATCTGGGATCAGATCCCGCCCCCGCCAGATCTTTATCAAGATGACCCCACCTTACCAATTGGGACAACCAAACAAATTGACTGGAAAGCCTGGGGGGCTAAAGTCGCTTTTGATTGGAAAGTAGTTCGGAACAACGAGGTTTTACAAGAGCGAACCTTTTATTCAAATTACCGCCCCTGGCAAGCAATCTTTCTGCGGGGTACCGGACCAGCTCAATAAGCCAGCCAATGAAAAATCAATCATTTAATCGCCTTGTTTTTTTTCTGGTTCTGATTGGCCTTTTTTTTCTTTTTTTCCTTCCTCCCACTGATCCGGATTTAGGCTGGCATTTGCGGTGCGGTCAAAGCCTTTGGCAACAGCAAAAACTTTGCCACCAAAACAGCTTCAGTGTTCTGATGGAAAACTACTCCTGGCCTGATGCCCGCTTGTTTTACCAGGGTTTTATTTTTCCTTTTTATAAAAACCTTAATCTCTTTGGTTTAAGCCTGGCTAACAGTCTTCTGTTGCTAGGGGCTCTTTTCATTTGGCTTGGTTTAACCGGTCAATGGAAAGTCAAAATTGCTATTT
>DATLAM010000038.1:0-4953 GCA_035527435.1 Bathyarchaeia archaeon | reverse complement strand
GCGATCGTGGCCACTGATGTTCAGACCGGAGAGGTGATTGTCTTGGTTTCCAGCCCCTCCTTCAACCCTGATAAAATTGAAGCGAAAGTTTTAACTGACCCTGAGCTGCCGATGTTTAACCGGGCCATCGGCGGGGTTTATCCGCCTGGCTCCACCTTTAAGGTGGTTACCGCCGTGGCCGGGATAGAGGAGGGCAAGGTTGACGAGCAGACCATCTATGAAGACACCGGCCAGATTAAAATTGGCGACTATACTTACCGGAACTGGTATTTCACTCAATACGGCCGGACCGAGGGGGCAATTGATCTGGTCAAGGCAATCAAAAGATCCACGGACACCTTTTTTTACAAGGTGGGCGAATGGGTGGGAGCTACTAAGCTTGCCCAGTGGGCCAGGGCTTTTGGTTTGGGCCGGGAAACAGGCATTGATCTTCCGGGAGAGGTAACCGGCTTAGTGCCTGATCCGGATTGGAAAGAGGCGGTTAAGGGTGAGCGGTGGTTTTTGGGCAACACTTATCATTTTGCCATTGGCCAGGCCGATCTTTTAACTACCCCCTTACAGGTTAACCAGATGACTTCTATTATCGCCAGCCAAGGCCGGCTCTGCCAGCCCCAAGTTAAAAGGCTGACTGAGGTTAATTGTCAGGACTTACAGCTTAAACCCTTAACTTTAAAGATGGTTGGGGAAGGGATGAAGCAGGCTTGCTCGCCAGAGGGAACCGCCTTTCCTTTCTTTGAGTTCTCACCTCAAGTGGCCTGCAAAACCGGGACAGCTGAATTTAACGACCCGGAAGGCCGGACCCATGCTTGGCTAACTGCTTTTGCGCCAGTTGATGATCCGGAAATTGTGGTCACCGCTTTGGTTGAAGCAGGGGGCGAGGGATCGGATGTGGCCGCGCCGATGGTTAAAAAGGTGATGGAGGCCTGGTTTAAAAAAGATTAAACAGAAACTTTTCTCTTCGGTTTTTCTTCGGTTGCGTGAAAAGAAAATCTGGTCAAAAAGTTTAGAGGATAATGATTACTCAAAAGGGTCAACAAACTCCTAATTCTTGATAATCTTGCCATTTTTTCTTTCTTATTTTAAGGGGGAAAAAGGGCGATGGGGGTTTTGGGGATCGGGACTTGCAACTCAAGGGTGGGTTGGTTAGTATAATAAATTAAGAGATCAAAGTTGGAAAATGAAAAACCTGATTATTGTTGAATCACCAACTAAAGCTAAAACCCTGACCCGGTTTTTGGGAAGTGATTTTGTGATTAAAGCTTCCATGGGTCATGTCCGGGATTTGCCCAAAAAAAAGCTGGGGGTGGAAACGGAAAAAGATTTCCAGCCGACCTATATTTTGGTGCCCGGAAAAAAAGAAACGGTTGACGAGCTGAAAAAAGCCGCTAAAGGGGCCAAAAAGATTTATTTGGCGACTGACCCTGACCGTGAAGGCGAAGCGATTGCTTATCATTTGGCTCATCTTTTGAAAAAAGGTGAAGATGGGCTTGTCAGGATCGTTTTCCATGAGATTACCCAATCGGCAATTAAAAAGGCCCTGGCTTCTCCGGGGAAGATTGATATCAAGCTGGTTGATGCCCAGCAGGCCCGAAGAATCCTTGATAGGCTTGTCGGCTACAAACTCTCGCCTCTTCTTTGGCGAAAGATCCGCCGGGGCTTGTCAGCCGGTCGGGTTCAGTCAGTAGCTGTTCGACTGATCGTTGACCGGGAGCGGGAGATTGAGAAGTTTGTTAAACAGGAGTATTGGGAGATTGGGGCGACCTTAAGGCGCCAGGTTGGTGCTAAGCGGGAGGATATTCCTAGTTTTTTGGCTAAACTGGACAAGATCAATGGCCAAAAAGCGGTAATTGATAATCAGCTGGCAGCCAAGGATGCCGTGGCCGAGCTTGAGAAAGCAGGCTATGAAGTCAATCAGGCGGTTAAAAAAGAGACTAATCAAAAACCAAGCCCGCCTTTTACCACCTCCACTCTTCAGCAGCGGGCCGCTTCTCGGCTGCGCTTCTCAAGCAAAAGGACGATGGGGATTGCCCAGTCCTTATATGAAAAGGGGTTGATTACCTATCACCGCACCGACTCGGTCATTTTGGCCAAAGAAGCAATTGAGAAAATCCGTTCCTTTATTTCCCGAACCTTTGGGGAAACCTATCTGCCGGAAAAAGCCTGCTTTTACAAAACTAAATCGAAAGTGGCCCAAGAGGCTCATGAGGCGATCCGGCCGACCCGGATTGGCAAAGAAAGGAAAGAGCATTTGAACAAAGACGAAGAGCGTCTTTACGAGATGATTTTCTCCCGAGCGATTGCTTCCCAGATGAACCCGGCTGTTTGGGATCAAACCAAAGTTCTTGTTCAGGCAACCGGAAAGAAAAACCTTTATCTTCTGGTGGCCGAAGGCAAGGTGATTAAGTTTGAAGGCTGGTTAAAGGTTTACGGAGGTGTTCAGGCCAGCAAGGAGGCGATGCCCGAGCTTAAAAAAGGTGATGAACTGAACCTGGTGAAGCTTATCTCCGAGCAGAAATTCACCCAGCCCCCGGCCCGGTATTCAGAGGCGACCTTAATCCGCGCCCTTGAAGAAAGGGGCATTGGCCGGCCTTCAACTTACGCACCGATTGTTTCTACCATCCAAGCCCGTCAGTACGTGGAGCGGGTTGAGGGTCGTTTTCAACCCACCCCTTTAGGGACAACCGTTAATGATTTCTTGGTGGAATATTTTCCGGACGTTGTCAGTTACCAGTTTACTGCCCAAATGGAAGATGACTTGGATGCTATTGCTCGGGGCGAGAAAGAATGGGTGCCGGTGATTAGCAAGTTTTGGGAGCCATTTGAGAAAAAATTAGTTGGGGTAACCGAAGTGGCAGAAAGGGTTCGGGTTCCCACCGAGGTGACGGATGAAAACTGCCCGAAGTGTAAAAAGGGTAAATTAGTTATCCGGATAGGAAGATTTGGCAAGTTTTTATCCTGTTCTCGTTTTCCGGATTGTGATCACACCGCTCCCTATGTGCCTAAACTTGAAGGGTTCAGCTGTCCCAAATGCGGCGGCGACGTGGTGATCAAAAAGACCAAGAAAGGCAAGCAGTTTTACGGTTGCGGCAACTGGCCGAAGTGTAATTGGGCTTCCTGGCGCAAACCGAATTAATTTGATCTACTTTTTACCAGTTGACCAAAAAGTAGACCGGGTGTTATAAGTTGCAAAGATGGTTCTTTCAGATCGTGATATTAAAAAAGCTCTTAAAACAGGCCGGATTAAAATTAGGCCGAAGCCTGATTTAAAGACCCAGCTTGGCTCTTGTTCCCTGGATCTTCGTTTAGGCAGCACCTTTCGTCTTTTCAATCACAGCAAGCTGGCTTATCTTGATCCCTTGGACAAGAGCAAGAACGGTGAAAACGCTACCAAAGAGGTGGTGGTTAAAAAAAATGATCCTTTTATTGTCCAGCCGGGTGAATTTGTTTTAGCGACCACCGTTGAGCATGTCCAACTGGCCGATGATCTTTTAGGCCGGCTTGAAGGCCGGTCAAGCTTGGGCCGGCTGGGAATTATTGTTCACTCCACCGCCGCTGTTTTTGACCCGGGCTGGCGGGGTAAAGTGGTGATGGAGTTGGGCAATTTAGGCCGGATGCCGGTAGCTTTATATCCGGGGATGAGAGTCTGCTCATTAACCTTTGAGGAGGTTTCTTCAAAGGTAGAGGTGCCTTATTGGAAGAAAAAAGGAGCCAAATATGTTAACCAAAAAGGGCCGGAGCCAAGCAAACTCTTCAAAGAAAAAGAAACCGTTAAAGGAAGTTAAGGGTTGGCCGGTGGAAAAGGGCCGTTACCGGCTGGGGAACCTCAAATCCCCAATCGCTGTTTGTACCGAAGCCAGTATTGCCGGGATTAAGGTTGACCTTGACAAGGTGGCCATTGTCGGCAAATGCGTCACCGAAAATGTGGGCGTAGAGCGGATTGTCAAAAATTTAATTGCCACCCCCTTGATTCGGTTTTTGGTGGTTTGCGGGAAGGAATCAAAAGGCCACGCGGTCGGTCAGACTTTTTTAGCCCTTTCTCAAAACGGGGTGGATAAAAAAAAGCGGGTTATCGGCTCAAAGGGGGCGATTCCTCTCCTAAAGCATTTGACCGATCAGGAGATTAGGAGGTTCAGAAAACAGGTGGCGGTGGTTGATATGCGCGGGGAGACCAACAACCAAAAGATCCAATTTAAAATTGAGGAGCTTTGGCGGAAAAACCCCGGCAGGTTTACCGGTAAAAAGATGGTGGTTAAGAGGTTAAAGCAAAAAGCGGTTAAATCCATTCAGGCCAAAAAGCAGGCTGGCAAGTATCTTGCTGATCCCAAGGGTTCGTTTCAGATCAGCCTTGATAAGAAAAAGAAGGTGATTGTGGCAGCCCATTACAATCCGGATTTTGAAATGGATTTAAAAATTATGGGCCAAACCGCCAGGGAGATAACCGATACTATTATTAAAAAGGGCTTAATCGGCAAATTCTCCCAAGCCAGGGAACATGCCGCTTATTTAGGTCGGGAGCTGGCCAAAGCGGAGGTTTGTTTGAAAAACGAGGTTGATTATCTTCAGGATCGGCCGGTGAAGTTGAAAAAAGGCCAAAAAATGGCCGATGATGAGTTTGGGTTTTTTGATTAAGATGGAAGTTGAAGTGAGAGCCAAAGTCAAAGATCCGGCCTCCCTTAAGAGGAAGCTAAAAAGGCTGGGGGCCAAGTTCGGCCGGGATTTGGCTCAGAAAGACTGGCTGTTTTACTCCCAAGAAGCAATCCGGACCAAAAAGCAAAGGCCCGGCAATTTCTTGATCAGGATAAGAAGCCAGAACAGCAAATATTTTTTAGCACTTAAAGGCTTAACTAACAGGAAAGGGGTTTGGGAGGAGTATGAGATGGCCATTGATGATCCCAAGCAGGCAAGGAAGATGGTTGAAAGAATGGGGCTCAATCTTGTTTTGGTGTTTGAGAA
>DATLAM010000037.1:0-3989 GCA_035527435.1 Bathyarchaeia archaeon | reverse complement strand
TCCGCCAATGGCGGGAAGGAACTCTTGAGAATAAGGGGGTTTTTATTTACCCTTACGGCTTTTTATACAGCGCCCCGGAAACCGAATTCGCCCTCTCCTTTAAATCAAAAGAATCAGGTGACCTGAAAGCTAAGCTGGAGGTAGAATATCACTTTGAAGAAGAGCCTACCCTTTCCCCAGCACCAACCGTAGAACTCACTCCCGCCTCATCTGATCAGACCAGCCCCAGCCCAGCAGAGGAGAAACCAACCCCGGAAGTCCTAACCACCGCTTCTGAGGAGGAAAAAGAGGCCACCCCTACTGGCCTTTCAACCGGCCAAATGATTATTGGCGGGGCGATCTTTCTTTCCTTAGCCGGAGCCGGAGCCGCCCTGCTTTTTTATGCCCTGCGCAAACCAAAAAAGAAAACCCCGGAAAAAGAGGAGCCAAAACCAGAATCAAAGGAGGAAAAATGAGCGATCCCGAAAAAGGAAAAATCACCCACCGCTATTGGCAACTCGTTCTCGTTCCCGCCTTAGTTAACGGCGTTATGGCCAAGGTTAAAAGAGCTGTCCCTAAAGATCCTTACACTTTAAGACTTGAGAAAACGAGTCGGGATGAAAGCCAACCGCCCCCACAAGCCCCTCGACCGGAGCTTGCCCAAAACGAATAAAACCACAACCCCTGACTACCAGAGAAAAACCCTTTTGTCAAAACTATCTCTCATAGGAAAAATCAGGAAACGTTTAGCTTAAATTGAGGCTTTGAAGATATTTTTTAAACTCCCGGCCAAAATCCGGCCGATCAAGAGCAAACTCAACCATCGCTTTCATGTAGCGCAAGGGATCACCCGTGGTATACCACTTGCCCTCGACTTTAGCCACCACCGTCTTTCTCTTTTTGGCATAACGGGAAATGGCATCTGTCAGCCAAAGCTCGCCCCCCATGCCCAGTTTTTTCTCAGCTAAAAGGCTGATCACTTTTTTGTTTAAAATAAAGCGGCCGAACTGAGCCAAATTAGAAGGGGCTTTAGCAGGATCCGGCTTTTCAACAATATCCTCAATCTGATCTTGGCTGCCTTTTTTAAACTTGATGATGCCGTACCGGTTGACCTCGTTTCGAGGCACCGGCTGGGCGGCAACGACCACTGCGGTCGGGTCTTTTTGCCAAACAGAAATCAGCTGCTTGACAGCCGGCACCTTGCTTTTAACCAAGTCATCGCCAAACATGTAAACGAAGCTCTCCCCTTTCTCAATCAGATTGGCGGCCACCAAAAGAGGCGCCCCGTTGCCGTAAGGCAAATCTTTGGTTTGGCGAAGGTAAATAAAATTGGCTAGTTTAGGAATTTGCCTTACCTGGCGAAGAAGGGATTTTTTGTTGTTGGTTTCCAGCTGGCGTTCAATCTCAAAGCTGGAGTCAAAATGATCCTCAACCGCGTTCAGACCAGCCCGGGTAACAATAATGACATCGGTTATCCCTGAGGCCACCGCTTCTTCAACCAAGTATTGAATAATCGGCTTGTCAATGATCGGCAGCATCTCCTTGGGCTGGACTTTGGTAGCCGGCAAAAAACGGGTTCCATAACCCGCGGCGGTGATGATTGCCTTTTTAATCTTGGCCATTCTTGGACATCCTCGTTGAACAATTGTAACATATATGGTAAAATTTAAAAAAGCAAGATGGCTAAACTCAATCTAAAAAGGGCCAAGCCCTTTGTCTTTTTAAAAGAGGTCAAAGCGGAGCTTGACAAAGTTATCTGGCCGACTCGCCGACAGATAATCAGGTTGACCGGAATTGTGGTTGGGGTTTCCACCCTGGTAGCGATCTTTATTGCCATTCTTGATTTTATTTTTACCAAGCTCATGGAGATCTTAATTAAAAGCTAAAATGGTTAAAACAAAAGCTGAACCAAAACCAAGACTGAGGGCCAAGGCAAGAATAAAAACGGCCAAAAAGACTAAAAAGAAAGCCGGCCCCCGCCAACCTGAACCAGGCCATATCGTGATCAAAAAAAGCAGCCACAAGAACGCCGCCTGGTATGTGGTCCACACCTACTCTGGCCACGAGGCCAAAGTGGCCGAACAGCTGCGGCAAAGAGTGGAGTCAATGGGTCTTGAGGATAAGATCCTGGAGATTTTGATTCCCACCCAAGACAAAATCCAGATCCGCTCTGGCAAAAAGGAAACTACCAAGGAAAAGATCTTTCCCGGCTACATGCTGGTAAAAATAGTTTTAACGGATCAGTCCTGGTTAACCGTCAGAACTACCCCCGGCATCACCGGTTTTGTGGGCAGCAGCACCAAGCCAACCCCTTTGGAAACCGCTGAGGTTCAAGCCATTCAGAAGTTCTCGGAAATAAAGGCGCCCAAGTTTAAGGCCAAATTCAGCCTGGGTGAGGCAATCAAGATTATTGACGGCCCTTTTGCTGACTTCTTAGGAACGGTTGACAAGATTGATGAGGCCAAGGGAAAGTTAAAGGTTTTAGTTTCCATTTTTGGCAGAGAAACCCCGGTTGAGCTTGATTTCTTGCAAGTCGCCAAGATCTAACCATGTCTAAAAAGATAAAAACGATTATCAAACTTAATCTGCCCGGTGGTGAAGCCACCCCGGCTCCGCCTGTGGGCCCGGCCCTGGGCCAGCACGGCCTGCCGATCATGGAATTTGTCAAAACCTACAATGAAAAAACAGCTGATCAGAAGGGCGAGGTCATTCCGGTGGTCATCACCGTTTATGAAGACCGCACTTTTTCCTTTGAAACCAAACTGCCGCCGGTGGCGGCCATGATTAAAAAGGAGCTGAACTTGGAAAAAGGCTCCGGCACCGCCGGCCGAGAGCAGGTCGCCGCCTTAACCGGATCCCAGTTGGAAAAAATTGCCCAGGCCAAAATGGCTGATTTGAACACCGATGATCTTGAGGGGGCCAAAAAAATGGTTGAGGGCACCGCCAAAAGCATGGGAGTGAAGATAAAGGAATAAGATGGGCCAGAAACGAATCAAAACCTTTGACGCCTCAAAAGAGGAGAAAAAAAAGACTAAAAAAGGCCGGGAAGTGGTTAAAACCGGCAAAGAACACGGCCGTTTAACAGACATGGGCGCCCAGGCTTTGGCGGAAGCGGAGAAAATAAAGGAAAAGGGCAAACAGGTGGAAAAAGTAGCCACCAAAAAGGCTAAAAAACAAAAAAAGACCAAGCCAGAATCCCAGCCGGCTAAAAAACGAGGTAAGCGCTATCTTAAGGCCAAAACCCAAGTTGACCGAGCCAAGTTTTATCCATTACCTGAAGCTATCAAACTATTAAAAAAGACATCAATCTCCCGCTTTAATGGTACGGTTGAGGTTCATTTAGTGGTTAAAGAAAAGGGGTTGAAGGGCAAAGTTCAATTCCCCCACCCAACAGGAAAATCGCAGAAAATAAAGATTGCCGATGAAAAGCTTATCAGCCAGCTTGAGAAAGGCAAAATTGATTTTGACATCCTTCTTGCCACCCCGGAAATGATGCCCAAGCTGGTTAAGTTTGCCAAAATCCTGGGCCCTAAAGGTTTGATGCCCAATCCCAAAACCGGGACAATCAGCGAAAAACCAGAAAAGCTGGCCAAAGAGATGGCCGGCAAAGCCCAATTTAAGACAGAAACCAAAGCACCCTTAATCCACCTGGTTATTGGCCGGACTGAGGCAAAAGAGGAAAACCTGGCCGCCAATTTTAAAGCCCTTATCCAAGTAATTGGCTCCACCAAGATCCAAAAAGCGGTTTTAACCAGCACCATGGGTCCGGGAATAAAGATTGATCTGACTACTCTTTAGCTGTATCAGGGCTTAACAACGAATTGAAACTATTCTAAGGAGAAAAGGAAGAAAAAAACAGGCCGTTGATGCTCGCCTTAGCCAGTTTAGGCCTGATTCAAAGCCATTGTCAGTAAGTAAAATTCTCTCTAACTTGGTATCCCCCGGCCGTTTTTTCAATAAGGCCCGATTTTTCCATAAGAGCAAGAATCATCTCGTAAGTAAAGCCAGAG
>DATLAM010000036.1:0-4118 GCA_035527435.1 Bathyarchaeia archaeon | reverse complement strand
GCCAAGACTCAGCCCAAAAAGATCCCCAGCCTCTTCTTTTGGTTATCGGTGCCATGGGAAGCGGCAAAACCAGCCTAACCCAAAGGCTTAAAAAGGCAAAACCCAAAACAGCCATCTTTGAGGAAATTACCCCAGAGGAATGGGAGTTTATCGGCCCCCGACTGGGCCAGTTTTACGATTTGCTTAAAAGCCATTTCCAAAAAAAACTCACCGGCCAAGCACTTAGCAGGATGTATGACCTTCAAGACTCCCTTCAGACCTGGTTTGCCAACAACCGGTTTACCAAAACCTTAAAGGCAATCATTAAATCCCAGGCTGAACCAGTCAGCTTTGACTCCTCTCCGATATCCGATGTCGTTTTTGAATATGTCCAAAAACGACTGGGAGTGGTCAGGGATGAGGATTTTGAAAAATATGTTAAAACCATGCAACTAAGGCTGGCCCTGATCCCGCCGGTTAAAAACATTGTTTATGTTCATAACGGGCTTTACGGCCTTGAAACTTTAAGAAGTCGCAACCTTAAAAGAGGCCGCGACATTGAGGAGGGCATGCCGGAAGGCTATTTAGCTCTTCTGCTTGACACCTGCTCTCAGATGGCCGGGAATTTGATCAAATCAGGCGCCCGGGTAATCCTGGTTGACTCAGAAGCGATCAATTTTTCCCAAAAAAGCCAAACCACGACCGCCAAAAGAATCTGGGAAAAAGCAAAGAAATTAAACCAGACCAACCAAGAATAAGCCTTTTTTCCACCTTAAAAATAAAAAGGTTAATTAAAAAAGGCTAACTGGAAGTAAAAAAGGCTCACTTACTCCCCCATTGCCCCTTGCATCAGATCTTCCATGGTTAAAAAGCTGATGTTGGCTGGCGGATCAAATTTGGCGTCCGAAAAGACCGCCGGAGAGCAGCGATATTCTGCTTCAGTGGGCACCGAGGCCGTGCCCTCTTGAGCCGCCTCCTCACCCATCTCCCAGAAATCTTCCTCAAAACAGGTCTTTATCCCTTGGGCTTCCTCCATCCCCCAGCTCCACATACAGTTATTTTTAATAATCACAAAGGCTTCTTTGCCTTCGGTGGTCATCTCGCCATACATCGCTTTGCCTTTAATATAGCTGGTGCCAGCCACACCCCCTTGAGTGTAAGTACACTTCATCGGCGCGCCTAGGGCCATGGCATCCTTGATTTTGCCAACAAACCCTTCGCCCGTTTCCCCAGCTTCTTTTTTAATCTCCACTCCCGGAACCGGCAAAGAAACTTCGCCTTTACCTAAAAAATTCCAAGCCAGGAAACCAATCACCCCCACAGCCACCACACCGATAATAATCGGTAAACCTTTTTTCAAATTTCCTCACCCCCTTTCTTAAAATCTTTTCTAAACAGCAACTATTCAATCACTTCCTCTGCTTCCCAAATAATCCCGTCCCCAGCCGGAGCACTTTCCCCGCCAGCCGGGGCAACTTCCTCCCCTTCAACAGGAATAAAAGCAAAACTGGTCAAGATCTGGTCAAAAATCCCCTGCCAAAAACCCTCCTTGTCAGGCTCAAGCTCCAAAAGAACCAAAGCATCAACATCAATAGTAGCCACAACTAACTTTTCCGGATCAGAATAAGCGACCTTTTTAGCCGGCTCTCCGCCAAGCTGGGTATCAAGAACCTGAGCCCCCGGGGAGGCTTCCTCTGTTGCCCAATCATCAATTTCCTGATAAGTGGTTTCCTTAACAAAAATAAGAATCCTGCCGGGATGATCCGAGGAGACAAGCTCCAGATGAGCGTAATTTTCTTCATCCTCCTCGTGGGGGTCAATCTTAACCTCCTCTGGATACAAAAAACTAAACCCGGCCTGATCTTCCCAAGTTGAAAGCAAGACTTCCCCTTCTTCCTCTTGGCCAACCGGACTAACCAAAGGCCCAAATTTTTTGGCCCTGATAAAAAAAATCCCTCCTAAAAGAACCAAAAGGCCAATGATTAAGCTTAGCCCAATAACCTTTTTGTTTAGAAGATAAGTTTTTAAATTAACCATTAAAAAAGCTCACCTTAAATCTAATCCTACCTTCCTTGACAAATGAATGTCAACTGGATAGAGTGATTAAAGAGGCTTTGATGACTAAAAAAGCGGGTTTTTTGGTTCTGTTTTTTCTCCTTTTTACCTTTTGGGCATCTTCTGTTCTGGCAGCCAAAAAAAGACCACCCCGAACCAGCGGCGGCAGCGCCCCGGTGCGCACCTACTCCACCCGGGGAGTGCGAGCCTCAATCAGGTTCCGATCAGACCGCCAAGGACTTTTAATCAACTTTTCCGGCTTTGGTAATCTTGCTTCGGCCACCTACTCTTTAACCTACACGGCCAACGGTATCCCCCAGGGCGTTTCCGGCACGGTTACCGCCCAAACCTCAGGTGAGCAAAGAGAGCTTTTATTCGGCACCTGCTCAGGAGGAGTCTGTCGGTACCATACCAACATCACCAACGCCAAGCTTTTAATTGACTCCAGGCTCAATTCCGGCGCCATCATCCGCAAACCCTACCGAATCAAAGTTTAAAAAACTTCAAAAAAAACTTAAGTTGTGTTAAAATAGGCTCAAATGGCAAAGAAAGGTCCAAGACAAATACTAGCCCTTGTTTGTACGGCTTGCAAAAGCCAGAATTATGTGACGGAGAAAAATAAGGTCAACACCCCGGACAAACTGGTGCTTAAAAAATTCTGCAAACGCTGTCGAAAGGTAACCGAACACAAGGAAACAAGCAAGTTAAAATAAGCAAAGGCCCGTGATGAAATGGTATCATGAGGGTCTCCAAAACCCTTCTTCCAGGTTCGAGTCCTGGCGGGCCTGCTTTACACCCGAAGTTAGAACGTAAGTTACTCTGCTCCCTTTCTAATGTCCTCAATTATTTTTCTTATATCTCCTTCAAAGTGCCAGTAAGTGAGTGACTTTTTATCAAATGGGTTAGCGTGTATGTGCCATACTCCTTCTGGCTCAATTCTCAATGTATCCTTTTCATCAAGTTTATGAGTTGTTCCTTCTGGTTTATCAAAAACTATCATCACGCAGCTGTTTTCAACTTGTGTAAGGTTTTCTATACCCCCAAGTCTATTGTGTATGGTTAAAGATTTGTGAGAATCTAGTTCCAAATACCCAACGCTTTTTTCCTCCGTTGACTCACCCAGATAAAATGCTCCTTGCTCAATTTTTACTTTGTCACATTTATTAATATCAAACATCAAATCACCTCCCCACTAATACTTAACCAATAATAGCAAATTCTTTATCAATCTTATAATTTTGGACGAAATAGAAGTTCCTGACAAAGTTCACTAGCCCCTGCTGTACAGCCTCAAAAATATAGCGTAGAAGGTGGCGGGGTAAGTTAAAGCAATTTCCTGCATTCGTCTTCCATGTAATTTTTGACTACTTCGAACCTATATGGTGACTTGTTTAGAAAAGTATCAATATCTATATCTATTATCTCTGACGAAACTTCTCTAAGTGATAATCCATAAGCTAATTTATCAATTCTTGCAAATATCATTGCTGATAAGCACATTGTGCATGGTTCACAAGTTCCATAAACAACACAACCTTCCAAGTTCTTATATCTCAACTGCTTCCCCGCTAATGTTATAGCATTTACTTCGGCATGTGCAGTTGCATTATTATCTGTCCTCTGTGTGTTAAATGCCTTTGAGACTACTTCTCCATCTTTTACGATAACCACTCCGCACTTAAGTGGTTCTTTTGACTTCTCTGCTTCCTTAATCGCCAATTTCATAAATTCTGCGTCCGTCATATTTCCATTCTAGCAATTTGTCGTAGCAAAAACATAGGAGGACTTTTGATATTCACTTTGGAAATAGGTTCTAACAGAGTTCACTAGCCCCTGCTAAGGATTATAAAAACCTGATTTATTTGGCTTTTTTGTTGGTAAAATCTCATTACCGTCAGAAGAAATAATTCAATGTCTTTAAATCGGGATTCTGGCTAAAATATGGAGTCTTTTAAGAACTGTCAGAGCAAAAAGGAGACAAGATAGAAATTTGGATAGGCGTCAACTTCCACTCTTCCCTCTCTCCCTCCGTCTACTAAAATATTTCTCCCCTCTTCCTCCACATAATCAATAGTTTTCCCTTT
>DATLAM010000035.1:0-17067 GCA_035527435.1 Bathyarchaeia archaeon | reverse complement strand
AGAAAACCATTGTCGTTCCGGGCAGCCTCTTTTTACCCCTTTCACTTTCCGCCTTGACTTAACCAAATCAGAAGAAGAACTGACAGCGGCAATGAAATCAAAAACCCGCTACAACGTCCGGCTTTCCCAAAAGCATGGCGTTAAAATCGTTGAAGATAACTCCGGGAAGGCTTTCGAAACTTATTTAAAGCTCATGATTGAAACAACCAAAAGACAGCGTTTTTTTGCCCACACGCCTGATTATCACCGGAAAATGTGGGCAATCCTCAATCCCGCCGGGATCGCCCACCTGCTTTTAGCCAAATATAGGGGCAAAATCCTGGCTGGCTGGATTCTTTTTACTTTCAACAATATCCTTTACTATCCTTACGGGGCCTCAACCCGGGAGCATCGGGAGGTAATGCCCTCTTATGGGATGATGTGGGAAGCAATGAAATTCGGGAAAAAAATGGGCTGTAAGACTTTTGATCTCTGGGGTACCCCTGGTCCAGATCCGGATCCCAAGGACCCCTGGTATGGTTTTCACCGCTTCAAAGAAGGATTTGGGGCTCAATTAATTGAATCTTTAGGCACCTGGGACCTGGTCATCAACCCCCGTTTTTACCCCATCTACAATCTTGCCAATTCTCTTCGCTGGAAGCTTTTGCGTTTAAAATCCCGGATAATCTAAGATGCCTGATCTGCGGCAGTCAAAAGAATATGCTCGCTATATGAGTCTTTTAGGCTGGCAAGTGGAAAAGGCAGCCAAAAGCAATGTTTTTATTCGCAAAATCCCCTTTCTTCCTTTTTCAGTGATTAAAATCCAGCGGCCAACCCCTCCCATTCCTTTGGCTAAAATTGATCAACTTGCCCAAAAATATCGGGCCTTGGCTGTTTACCTTGAGCCAAACACTACCAACCAATCTTCATCCCTAACCGAAAGCGGTTATCGGTTAAGCAAAACTCCTTTTTTGTCCACGAAAACCCTTCGGCTTGATTTGAACCAATCAGAAGAAAAAATCCTCTCCCAGATGAAAAAGGAAACCCGTTACTGCCTTAGAAAAGCAGAAAAAAGCTCCTTGCCAATCTTTGAAGTAACTAAATTTGCAGACCTCCATCAGGCCTGGAAAAAATCAGTTGGCTGGCAACGACATTTGCCCTCTTTAAACACTCTTTGCGCTCTAAAAAAAGCCTTTAACAGCAAAGCCATTTTCTTAACGGCCAACTTTTTAGCAGGAACCACCATTCTCATCGGGGGCAAAACCGCCTACTACTTTTATGCTTTTACTTCAAAAAAAGGGCGAGAAAGCCTCGCCCAATATCTCTTAATTTGGCAGGCAATCAAACTAGCTAAAAAAAGAGGTTGTCGGGCCTTTGATTTTGAAGGGATTTACGATTCACGCTTTCCCCAAAAAGGCTGGCAAGGTTTTTCTCATTTTAAAAAAAGCTTTGGCGGGAAAGAAGTAAAATATCCGGGGTGTTTTGTAAAATATAGACTCCCTTTTTAGGTCCAGGCCTCACATAAAAGCCTGTAGTCGCAAAAGTCGCACCAGATCCCAGGAGTTGGCCCAAGTTTGCTTTTCTCAATCTCTTTTACCTTCTCAACCAAGTCTTTTTTGGCTGCCTTTAACTGTTCTCTTGTTCTTTGAGTAGATTTTCTCTCTCCTGAATCCAAAAAGTAAAAAGTCAAAACCACCTCTTCCAGCTTTTGACCATAAATCCCCTGATCAGCGGCGGCCAAAGCATAAACGGTCATCTGAAGGGACTGGTCAACTGCTTTTTGCTCCATCTCTTTGCCGGTCTTGTAATCAATAATCTCTAACCTGCCTTTTCTTTCATCAACCCGATCAATTTTGCCGCCAATTTTAAGCTTCGGGCTGATCCGAATCACAAAAGGCTGTTCTAAATCACGAGGGATTATTTTAAAATCAACCTTTCGGTAAAAATCAGCCAGTATTCGTTGACCTTGTTTTTTCATCCGCTCCTCATGAGCTCGGCTGGCATAACCTTCAGACGACCAATTGACTTCTAAAAGTTTAAACAAATCCTTCTTTGCTGGTTTTTTGCCTTCCTTAATTTCTTGATAAAAATCCCGTAAGGTTTTATGGATTGAACTCCCAAAGCTAGCAGCAGCCGAAGGGGGTGTTGGAATCCGCTGAAGATAGCGAAAACGGTATTGACGCGGGCAAGTCTTGAAGGTATTAATCTGAGAATAGGAAAGAAAATCAATTGGCCGGCGGACCTTTGTTTCTTTTTCTTCATCTGATGATTGCCAGGAAAGCAGGGAAAGCTGATCTTCTTCAGATTTGCTTACCGGCTTGGTAATGGCTTTCTCACCTAAGACTTCAGGTGCGAATTGGGAAATCTTTTTTTCGCGCTTGGCTTCACCATAATATTTAGCGGCAGTTAAAAAAAGCTGGTCGCAAGCCCGAGTCATGCCAACATAAAAAAGCCTTCTTTCTTCCTGCTCATGAAAATCACCAACCGGCAGGATTTCTTTAATCAGTTCTTCGGAAAGAGGAATTTGTTCCCGCCGCTGCCGGCTAGGAAACCGGGCCGAAACAAGGTTTACCAAAAAGACTATCGGAAATTCCAAACCCTTGGCTGAATGGACCGTTAAGAGGTTAACCCTGTTTTCCTCAACCCAATCGATGTTGCTGGCCAAAGGCGATTCGCCCAGATCCATGGAAAGACTGATCCAATCAACCACGGCCTGAACCGAAGCATCTTCGTGATTAACCTCATAGGTTTTGAGCCGGTCAAAAAAGGCAGAGATGTTTTGGGCTCTTTTTTCCTCACTTAGAGTTTTGTATTCAGCCAATTTCTTAAGCAAGGTGCTGTCCTCAAGGAAATAATAAAGAATCTGGCCGGCAGTTTCTTTAGGTAAAAGCTTTAGGTGGCGGTTAACCATTTTCACAAACCCAGTAATCTGTTTTTTGGTTTTCTGGCTGACAAAAATTTTCTCCACTTTCTCGCAAGCTTCAAATAAAGAAAGGTTCGCTTTTCGGGCATAGTTGTTAGTCGCCGCTAAATCACGGGGTAAAATATCAAAATGGTCCATGGACAAAACCCGAAAAAGGGCCACGTTATCAGAAAAGTCATAAAGGACCTTAAGATAGGCAATCAAATCTTTAACCTCTCCCTGGCGGAAAAGCTGGCCCGGACCCAAAAACTGATAAGGAATCCCTAAACGGGAAAGGGCCCGGACAAAGGGATCAGCATGATTGTTTGCCCGAACCAAGATGGCGATATCCTTATACTGATAAGCCTGGCCGGTTAACTGTTTAATTTTTTTAGCCACGGCCTCGGCTTCATTTTCCACCCGATCAGCGTAAATAAACTCAATTGGTTTTCCCTTAAATTCTCTTGTTGCCTGAAGCTTTTTTTTGATTTTTTCTTTAACTTCCAGCCGATCCGGGTTATTGTTTTGAATCAGTTCATAGGCATGATCCAAAATCACCTGGGTGGAACGGTAATTTTTAAGAAGAAGAACAATCTTGGCTTGAGGGTGGTTTTTCTTAAACTGGATGATATTGGAAACGGCGGCTCCCCGGAAGCGATAAATAGACTGGTCATCATCCCCGGTCACGGTTAAATTGGCTTTTTTGCCAGCCAAAAGGGCCGCCAACTCATTTTGGGCAAAATTGGTATCCTGAAACTCATCCACCAAAATGTATTTGAACTGTTTTTGGTACTGGCGAAGAATGTTTTTCCGGGTCCGGAAAAGTTTGAGGGTATTGGCAATTAAATCAGCAAAATCCATGACCCCTTCTTTGGCTTTCAACTCCTCATATCTCTGGTAAGCGCCAGCCAACTCTAAGGTTTTTTTGGCTTCGTCTTTTTCTTCTTCGCTCTTGGCTTTTTCAAAAACTTTTCTGGCGTACTTTAAATAATCCTTTGGGGAAACATCTTCATCTTTAAGCCGAGAAAAGTGCTGAAGCATACCGCTGACAAACTTAGTCGGATTTCCCAGGGGGCGAAAATAAGCAAGTTTAAACTTAAAAAGATTGCTAATTAAAAACTGGATTGTTTCGGCTCCATTCATGAGCTTGTAACCCGGATCAAGCCCGATCTGGATTGCCTCCTGGCGCAACACCCGGTCGCAAAAAGAATGAAAGGTGGCAATCCACATGTCGGTGTAACCATAAGGCATGGCAATATCCACCCGCTCTTCCATTTCCCGAGCGGCCTTATCAGTGAAAGTCAAAGCCAAAATTTCGGCAGGTTTAGCCTTTTGGGAGGCAACCAACCATTTGATCCGTTCGGTAATCACCGTGGTTTTACCCGTCCCCGCCCCAGCAATGATTAAAAGCGGCCCCTCACCGTGGGTTACCGCTTCTTTTTGCTCTTTGTTTAATTTTTTTTCTCCGGAATCAGCCATCTGGAAGTAATTATTTTTCTTTGGTCTCCAACTGCTTTGTCTTTTCATCGGCGCCTTCACCCAGTGCCTGGGTAGAAGAAAGTTTTTGGCCCAGAAGGGTAAAACCGGATAAAACATTGCTCATCTGGTTGTAGGCGTTTTGAATGTGTTTTCCCAAAACGGAAAGATTGTCCTCAACCTTGTTGTAATCTTTCTGAACCGCTCTGATGGAGGCTAAGATTTGCCTGGCCTTGGCCTCAATCTTTTGGCCCTCAAAACTCATTAAAATCGCCCGCAAATAAGCATAGAAGGTCATCGGTGAAACCGGCAAAACTCTTTTTTTACCTGAATAGTCAAAAAGCTGATTATTATTAACCACCTCATAATAAATTGCCTCGCTGGGAAGATACATCAGGGCATAATCAATCGTCCCTTCTTCAGTTAAGATATATTTTGAAGAGATATTGTCAATGTGTTTTTTGACATCTCTGACAAATTCTTTCTCATAGGCTTTCTTTTCCGATTCCTTCTCAGCCCCCATCATTTTCCGAAAGTTCTCCATCGGAAACTTAGCATCCACCGGAATCATGCCTGCCCCGGTTTTAATAGCCGCATCAACTTTCGCTCCGGACTTAAATGAATACTGGAGATTAAAAGACTGTTTGGGAAGCATTTGGCCTAAAAGTTCTTTTAAAACCTGCTCGCTGATGTTACCCCGCAACTTGGGACTTCTTAAAAACTCCTGAAGGTCGCGCATCCCCCGGCCAATCTCGGACATCTCGCCAATGCTTTTCTGGACCCCAGAAATCACCCGGGCAGCCCGATCAAGCCGCTCGTTAATCGCCTTGGAGGTTTCCTGGCTTGATCTTTGCTGGCTTTTGAGCCACTCCATTAGCGTTTCATCAGGCTTTGTTTTTTCAGCGATTTCTGATATTTTTTTGTTAATTAAAAAAACAGCCAGCGCCAAAGCAGAAATAATTAAAGCGGTAAGAAGATAAAATTCGTTGGGCATGGCTTCAATTTTAGCATAAATTAGGTTAGAATTAAACCGTGAGAAAAAGCAGAAAAAATTTTCTCCCCACCCTTCTTTTAGCCGTTCTTTTTTGGCTTTTATGGGGCGGCCTTGTTTATTTCAGGGGCCCTGAAAATAACTTGCTGTTAATTGTTTTTTTCTGCCTGCTTTTTTTAGCTTCCTTTCTCACTTCAGCTTTGATCTTAGCTAGCAGCCGCCAAGGCTTTATTATTGCCCTGGGAATAATTTGTTTTCTGACTTTAAGATTTTTTCAATTAGGCAACATCCTTAATCTGATTCTTATGGTTGGAATTTTAATTTCTTTAAATCTTTATCTGGCTAAACGCTAGCTTTTTCTTGACAGGCTGGCGGTTTAATGCTATAGTTTGATTAATTAAAGGACTGCCCACTTCCTAAAGAAGCGGGCTTTTTCAATCCATGCAGGTTTCTAAAAAGAAAGTCAACCCTAAAATCCAAAAGCAGATCTTTAACCTTTTCTATCAGGTAATCAATGATCTTAAAACCCCCCAGGAAGTTAAAGGTTTCCTAGAAGTCTTGCTGACCAAAACTGAACTTGAGGCAATCGTCAAACGCTTAGCTGTGGCCCATTATCTTGAAAAAGGCCGGACCTATGAGAACATTAAAAAATCCCTAGCCGTTTCTAGTGCCACTATCGCCTCTGTTCAGGGACAGGCAAAAAAAGGCAAGGGTTTTGGCATTGCCTTGGAAAAAATCAAGGCTGAGGAATGGGCTGACAAGTGGGCTAAAAAGATCAGCCAACTGGTTAAAAGATAGCCTCCGCCTGCCTCTTCTTTGAGTTGAGCCTCATATTGAGTATAATAAAGATCATATGGCTAAAAAATATTATATTACCACCGCCATCGATTACATTGATGATGTGATGCACATCGGTCATGCTTATCAAAAAATTGTGGCTGATGTTCTCGCCCGCTACCACCGGCTCAAAAGAGAAAATGTCTTTTTTTTAACGGGAGTTGATGAGCATGGAGGGAAAGCAGAGGAAGCGGCAAAAAAAGCCAAAGTAGATTTTAAAAAATGGGCTGATAAAATCAGTCAGGCCGATAAGGAAGAGTTTAAATCATTAAACATCGCCTACGACCGGTTTATTAGAACCACCGATAAAGACCATCAAAAAACGGTGCTTGATTTTTGGCAAAAGGTTGAAAAAAAGGGTGATCTTTATTTAGGCAAATACACCGGCATTTATTGTCAGGGCTGTGAAGGCTTTATCACTAAAAAGGATCTCGTTGACGGCAAGTGCCCCTATCACCCTACCAAAACCCCTAAAAAACTGACGGAGAAAAACTACTTTTTCCGCTGGAAAAAATATGAAGATTTTTTAAAAAAACACATCAGGAAACATCCTGAGTTTATCAAACCTGAGGCCCGGCGCAACGAAATGGTCTCTTTTTTAAACCAAGGCCTTGAGGATATTCCCGTTTCCCGGCCATCAGTTAAATGGGGCCTTAGGGTCCCAGATCATCCGAAACATACCATCTATGTTTGGTTTGAGGCTTTGATTAACTACCTAACCGGTGCCCCCAAGGGTTTTTGGCCGGCTGATTTGCACATCTTAGGCAAAGACAACCTCCGCTGGCATGCTCTTTTATGGCCGGCAATGCTTGAATCTGCTGGCTACAAGCTGCCCGAAACCGTTTATGCCCATGACTTTTTCACCTTTAACGGCCAAAAAATAAGCAAGTCTTTAGGCAATGTCATTCGCCCTTCAGAATTGGTGGAAAAATTCGGCACCGACGGAATCAGGTATTACTTCATTAAGTACGGCCCGATCACCAGGGACGTTGATTTAACTTTAAAAAAACTGAAAGAAGTTTACAATGCCGATCTGGCCAACGGCTTAGGAAACTTAGTGGCCCGCACAGCCAAACTTTGCGAAAAATCGTCAATTACCTTTCCAGAAAAAAAGAGCCATTTTTACAAAAATCATCAAGGAAAAACCAGCCGGCTTTTAGACGAATACAAATTTAACGAAGCCTTGACCTATCTTTGGGCCCATCTTAGCAGACTTGATAAAGAAATTGACAGGACTAAGCTCTGGACCCAAAAAGGGAAGGCTCTGGAAAAAACTTTAGAAAAGATCGTCGGTGAAATTCAACAAATCGCGGCTGCACTTGAACCATTTATCCCAGAAACATCGCAAAAAATCCAAAAACAATTTCAAGGGCCAAAAATTAGATCGGAAAAACCTCTTTTTCCAAGGCTAAAATAAGATGAGAAACTTTATTCTTCAACATGAAAAAGGAATCCATCGATTCTTAGAGATTCTCCCGGGAACGGTTTCCTGGAGCCTGATTTTATTCTTTTTAATTGGGGGCTTTGTCATCCCGGTTACGATTGCTTATATCGTCCTTTTGTTTGATGTTTTCTGGGTCTACAAATCAATCACCATTGCCATCACCAGTGTTGTTTCTTATCTTCGGATCAAGGCGTCAGAGAAAATGGATTGGCTGGGAGAAGCAAAGTTTTTCCAAGAATGGCAAAAGGTTCACCACGTAGTCATTGTTTTAACCTATAAAGAGCCTCTCCATACCCTTCAGAGAACCTTAAACGCCCTGGCCAGTCAGGATTTTCCTTTAAAGCAAGTTACCGTGGTTTTGGCAACTGAAACCCGAGATGAAGAAGCGCCCCAAAAAGCAAAGGTTTTAAGAAAAATGTTTGGCGATAAATTCGGGAATTTTTTTGTTACCCGCCACATCTTAAAAAAAGGCGAGGTGGCTGGCAAATCCTCAAATGAGCGTCATGCCGGCATTTGGGTGAAGAAAAAACTGGTTGACCAGTTGGGATATGATCTTAATTTTATGACTGTCACCAGTTGCGATGCTGATCATGTTTATCACCCCAAACACTTTTCTTATTTAACCTATAAATTCTTGGACAGTCCGCACCGCTATGAGCGGTTCTGGCAGCCAGCGGTCATGTTTTACAACAATTTTTGGAATTTGCCCGCCCTCACCCGGGTGGCCAATACCTTCGCCTCTATTTGGAATACCGCCCTTTTGGTTCGAACCGACCGGCTGATAAGCTGTCAGAATTACTCAACCTCTTTTAAAATGATTCATGAGGTCGGTTACTGGGACCCGGATGTCATCCCTGAAGATTACCGAATCTTTTTTAAGTGTTTTTATAAAACCGGCGGCCAAGTTGAGGTGGAGCCAATTTATTTACCCCTTCATGCCGACGCGGCCGAATCAACCAGTACCTGGAAAACATTAGTCAACCAGTACGAGCAATTCAAGCGCTGGGCCTGGGGAGTTTCAGATGATCCTTATATCATCAAGCATTACTTTTTATCCCCCTACGTTTCTTTTTGGAATAAGACCATCCGGATTTTAAGAATCATTGAAGACCATTTTCTCTGGCCTGTTAACTGGTTTTTCATTACCCTGGGGGTGACCATCCCCTCAATCCTTAACCCCAATTTTTCAAGAACGGTGATCGGCTACACCCTGCCAAGACTCTCCTCATTTATCCTGACTTTTTGCTTGGTCTTTTTAGCCGTTATCTTGTTTGTTGATGCCAAGCAACGGCCTCCCCGACCCAAACATGTTTCTCGGTGGCGAGCAGCCCTGATTCCTTTGGAATTTATCCTCATGCCGGTGGCTGGCTTTTTCTTCACCGCCCTTCCCGGACTTGATGCCCACACCAGGCTGATGCTAGGCAAATATCTTGAGTACCGGGTAACCGAAAAAGTCTAAACTTGCCAAAGACCATTCTCCTTGTTAAAGTAAAGTAAAATGAATCAATTCACTGCCAGTCTTTGGGGAGACGAGGGTTGGGCCGCAACTTTGGCGATTAAACCTTACCTTGAGATCATCCGCACTGTTGCCCGGGACACCTCCCCCCCTCTTTATTATCTTTGCCTTCACACCTGGATGAAATTCTTCGGCACTTCGGAAGTAGCCATTCGGAGTCTTTCGTTTCTCTTCTTTTTAGGAACGGTGGTCACCGTCTTTTTCATTGCCAAACATCTTTGGGATAAAAAAACGGCTATCTTGGCCGCTCTTTTAACCTTGACCAATCCTTTTTTATTTACCTACGCCTTTGAAGGGCGAATGTATGCCATTTTAGCTTTCACCTCCACTCTTTCCATTTATTTCTTTCTGAAAAAAAACCGACCCGGTTTTATCCTGGCCACCACGACCGCTCTCTACTCCCATCATTTTTCCATTTTTATCATCCTCTGGGAGGCAATCTGGAGACTAGGGGAAAATTGGGGTCAACCTTTTAAAAAACTGGTTAAAAGCTTTTCTGATTTTTTCGTTATCGGCCTTTTATATCTTCCCTGGCTTTACCCGCTTTATTACCAAACCTCGCTGGTAGGCAGTGGTTTTTGGTTGGGCAAGCCAACTTTTCTGGATTTAATTGGGGTAATAAAAAAGTTTCTGATCGGAACGGGTGAGACCAGGCTGGAATTTTTTGCCTTAATAGCCATCGTAATTACCCTCTTCCTCCGGCGCTGTTGGCAGGAGAAAAAAATGACGTTTTTTCTAACCGGCTGGTTTCTTGCTCCCTTAATCTTTACTTTCCTTATTTCTCAGGCCTTTCAGCCCATCTTCTATGACCGCTATATGCTGATGGCTATTCCAGCAGGTTCTCTTTTGATTGCTTCCCTGCGAAGAAAACCTTCAATCATTTTTATTTTTCTGGCCATTTTCTTGCTAGGGATAATTAACTATGGCTACTTTTTCCAACCTACTAAAAGGCCATTCCGCCAGTTGGCTGACTTTGTTAAAACCGAAGCTTCTGATCTGGTTCTGATTAACTATAACGCTGGCTCCCACCATTTATGGGAAAGCAAATACTACGGTCTTGAGGCGCCAATTTATGCCCCCACGCCTTTACCTTTTTACACGGGCACGGCTTTAATGCAAACAGAGGATATTATCAGCACCCTACCTGATGAGGAAAAAATTGGAGCCATCAGTAGCGCCCCGCCTGAAGAGGTTCAAATCGCCGGGTTTGAAATCGAAAAGAGTCAAAAATTTGATCGCCTTTGGTTCTTATGGCTAAAAAGAGAATAAATTTTAAAAAGCTTCTTGGAAAATATTGGCTGATCCTGGTCTTTATTCTTTTTTTCTTTCTTCGCCTGCCCTCCCTTTTTGAACCCTTCACTTATGGGGATGAAGGGATCTATCTCACCCTGGGCCAGGCCTGGCGAAAAGGGGCCGTTTTTTACCGAGACATTCATGATAATAAGCCGCCGCTTTTGTATCTTTTGGCTGGAATTGCCTATAATTTCACCAATTTTCGGTTAATCCTTTTTGTTTGGAGCCTGATAACGGTTTTCCTCTTCTCTAAGCTTAGCCGAATCCTTTTTAAGAAAAATAATCTGGCCGCCTTTTTTTCTACCCTTATTTTTGTCATTATCAGCAGTGTTCGCCTTTTTGAGGGCACGATTGGGAATGCAGAAAATTTTATGATCGGGACCACCATTGCCGGTTTTTATCTCCTCTTAACCAAAGGCTTTGTTGAAAAAAAGAAGTCTTGGCAAACCAATCAGATTTGGTTTTTAGCCGGAATTCTGTTTTCCTTATCAACTCTTTTCAAAATTCCAGGAGGCTTTGATTTTGCGGCTGTTCTTGCTTTTAGCTTGATCATTTTTATTGAAAAAGGGTTCAAAAAATGGAGGCTTCTTATCAGCCGCTTTTTATCCTTAACGGCCGGCTTTTTTCTCCCGCTTGGCCTCACTTTTGGCTACTATTTTTCCCAAAACGCTCTTGTTCAATACTTAACGGCTGCTTTTTCCCAAAACATTCCCTATCTGGCCTCATGGGTTCCAGATAAGCCTCAGACAGGAGGACTACCCCTGCCGCTGGCTAGCCGAGGCCTGATGGTTTTAGTTGTTTTCAGTCTTTTAATAATAATTCGCAAAAGGACCTCTCTGGTTGCTAAATTAACTCTTTTGTGGTTTTCCTTTTCTCTTTTTGCGGCTCTTCTTTCCAGCCGCCCCTACCCTCACTATCTTCTTCAAACCACTCCTCCGCTGGCTCTTTCTTTTGGTTTAATTTTATCCCGAAGCAAAGAACGACTCATTCCCCTCCTTTTAGTCATCTCCATTGCCATCAGTATGATTACCTTTAATTACTGGCATTACCCCACCCTTTCTTATTACCAAAATTTTTACCGCTTTGTCTTAAGGCTAAAAGCCAAAGATGAATATTTTGCCTATTTCGGCCGGGACGCCCAAGACCTTTATCAGGCTGCTGGCTATCTTAAAACAAGAACCGCCCCTCAAGAAAAAATCTTTATTTGGGGAAACCAGCCTTCCATTTATCCTCTTTCTGAGCGCTCGCCAATTGGTCGTTATTCAGTTGCCTACCATATTATTGACTTTAACGGCTATCAAGAAACAATTGCGGCTCTAAAGGCTTCTCCTCCCCAATATTTAATTCGGATTCTTTCTGAGAAAAGGCTTTTCCCCACCCTTGAGGTTTTGATTGATAAAGACTATCTAAAAGTAAAAACGATTGGCGAAATCGAGATTTACCGCCATCTTTAAATTACGCCTGTGTTATAATTCGACTGATGGCCACCTTCCTGGATCAGCTTACCGAAGAAAAAGGGAAAATCAAACTCATCAGAGAGGACCGAGTAACTAGCCTGGCAATTAAACTCAGCCTCGTTTTCCTTTTAGGAAACCTTATTCTCCTTTTGCTTTTTTGGCAACGTTTCCCCCCTCAAGTTCCTCTTTTTTTTAGCCGGCCCTGGGGAGAAAGCCAACTCGGCCCACCGGCAATGCTTTTCCTTTTCCCTTTCCTTTCGCTGGTTCTTTTGATCACCAATTTCATCCTGATTATCAGGTTAATTGAAGAAGAAAAACTCCTGGCGCAAATTTTAGCCAGTACTGGAATGATTTTCATTTTTCTCTGCCTCGTAGCTCTTTATCAAATTATTAGATTGACAATTTAAAGGCCGATGTCTTTTGAGCTGATCAAAACCCTTATCTTTCAACCCTTTTTGATTGCGATGGTTGTCTCATTTCTGGCAACTCCCCTGATAATTTTTTTAGCCGGCCGTTTTGGCCTGGTTGATGACCCTAAAAAAAGGAAACATCCTGCCCAAATCCATCAAGGAATTATTCCCCGAGCCGGGGGAGTGCCAATTTTTCTTGGTGTGGCAGCAGCCAGTCTTCTTTTTCTCCCCCTAGATCAACACTTAACTGGGATTTTAGCTGGAGGAGTGGTCTTAATCATCGTCGGTGTTTTAGATGATCGGCTTGACCTTAATCCTTACTGGCGGCTGATAACCTGTTTTCTTGCGGCCGGCTTGGTGGTTGCCGCCGGCATCGGGATTTCGTTTATCAACAACCCTTTTGGGGGAATAATCCAGCTTGATCAGCCTCGAATTTATTTTGAGCTTTTAGGAGAAACCAGAAGTATCTGGGTTTTGGCTGACTTTTTTGCCCTTCTTTGGATTGTTTGGATGGCCAATATTGTTAATTGGGCCAAAGGGTTTGATGGCCAACTACCCGGGATTGTCGTCATCGCAGCCTTAACAATTGCTCTTTTGTCCTTTCGCTTTTCAGCCGACGTCACCCAATGGCCGGTAACCATCCTGGCGGCTATTCTTGCCGGGGCTTATTTTGGTTTCCTGCCTTTCAACTTTTATCCCCAAAAAATAATGCCGGGTTACGGCGGAGGAACTTTGGCCGGGTTTATGCTGGCGGTCTTGGCTATTCTTTCAACCACCAAGATTGGGACAGCCATCGTTGTTTTAGGAATCCCGGTCATGGATGCTGTCTATTCGGTTGCTCGTCGCCTAGCTTCCGGTCGTTCACCAGTCTGGGGCGATCGAGGACACTTACACCACAAACTTTTAGACGAATGGCGCTGGGGAAAAAGACGAACAGCCATTTTTTATTGGCTGGTCACCGCTCTTTTGGGTGCTACCGCTTTGGGTTTGAATAGTCGCCAAAAATTTTATACAATCATCATGTTAGCAGTTGGGATTGGAGGAATCCTTTTGTGGTTAAGCTTTTTTACGAGCTGGCACGAGCGGCCAGACCAAGACAGACAATAAAAAACCTGGCCCTTTTTGCCGCCCTAATTTTTACCGGCAATCTTTTTGTCCCAGAAAATTTCCTAACCGTTTTCAAGGGTTTTTTGATCTTTTCTCTGCTGACCTCTTCAAAGTATATCTTTAATGACATTATTGATCTTTCTTGGGATCAACGCCATCCGGTTAAAAAAAATCGACCGATTGCTTCTGGGGCTTTGCCGCTTCCCATCGCCCTTTTTGCCTCCATCGCAGGCTGTTTTACCAGTCTTTATCTTGCTGCCCAGCTTCCCTTTTTCTTCTTTTTAACCTGTCTGGCCTATTTTCTTCTTCAAATAGCTTACAACTTCCTTTTAAAAAACATTGTTATCTTGGATGCTCTGGCGATCGCCGCCGGTTTTATCTTGCGTGTTTATGCTGGCGCCTTTGTCCTTGACGTCCACCTTTCCGTCTGGTTTCTTCTCTGTATTATCTCCCTCTCTCTTTTCTTGGCGGTCGGTAAGCGCCGGGCAGAGTTGGCTCTTCTGGCTTCCCAAAAAGCGCTTCATCCAAGAAAAACCCTGGCCCTTTACAAACCGGAGCTTTTAAATTCCTATCTTTCGATGTTTGGCAGTGCTACCTGGCTTTCTTATGCTCTTTTCACTTTTTTTGCCCCCGGACCGCCAATAGCCAAAAGGCTTGCCTTCTGGGATAGGCTGCCTCTTACCCTGGCAGGGGTTAACAAATGGCTGATGCTTACCATCCCCTTGGTAATTTTCGGCATTATGCGCTATATGCAAATTATTTATTCAGGCGCCAAGGCTGAAGCTCCAGAGAAAGTCTTGTTATCCGACAAACCCCTTTTGTTAACCGTTGCTGCCTGGGGAATAGCCGTCATCTTAATCATCTATGGGGTCAGTTAAATTAAAAAAGGTTGGCCTGGCTGAGATTAAGGCCCTTTACCAGGTGCCAGTCAAATCCCACAAAGGCCAAAACGGAAAATTAACCATTATTGGCGGTTCTCGGCTTTTTCATGGCGCCTCTCTTTGGGCTTTAAAAGTAGCCAGCCGGATTGTGGACATGGTCTACTACTCTTCAATCCCTGAAAATAACAAACTCACCGAAAGTTTAAAATCAAAAATTTATGACTTTATTGCCGTCCCCCGAGAAGAGATTAGGGACTACCTTGAAGAATCTGATGCTGTCTTGATTGGCCCAGGCTTGATGCGGGAAAAGGAAACTAAAACCCTGACCGAAAAACTGATTAAAGAGTTTTCCCAAAAAAGATGGGTCATTGATGCCGGCTCCTTACAAATGATGGATAAGGCTCTCATTCCCAAAGAAGCGGTTCTTTTGCCTCACCAGAGGGAATTTGAAAGACTTTTTGGGATCAAAGCCAGCCGGGAAATGGCTGTTAAGATGGCCAAAAAATATGGGTGCATCATCCTTCTTAAAGGACCGGCTGACTTTATTTGCTCCCCAAACAAGCGTCAGGTTAATACCACCGGCAATGAGGGGATGACTAAAGGCGGCACCGGTGATGCTTTGGCAGGCTTGGTTGCCGCTTTGGCTTGTAAAAACGACCCCTTTTTAGCAGCCTGTGACGGTGCTTTTATTAATGGCTTAGCCGGTGATCGTTTAAAAAAACGGGTAGGAGTTTATTACAATACCTCAGATTTAGTTGAGGAAATTCCTGTTGCCTTGAAGTTTTGTTTGGATCAAAAAAGAAGCTAAAAAACTATTCAACCAGCTCTGAATAGACGCCTGAAACCCAACCTTCTTCTCCCTCTTGATATTCAATTTTATGCCAACCACTTTCGGTTTCACCAAGATAAGGATAAGTCTCTCCAGGATTGACTTTAGCCAGTTCCGTTGACTCAGTTGAAGACTCTTCTCTGACCCGAAGCCAACCAGTTGGGGTCTCATTTATCCGTACATAGGGCTCCTCAACCGAAGGGGTGGTCGTTGCCTCAGATTTTGGCGTGGGCGTGGCTTCAGCTTCTTCCTCTTTTGCCTTGGCTTCCGCATCGGCTTTCTCCTTTTCGGGTTCTTCACTTTCTTCCTTTTCCGCACTGGGGGTGGCTTCCTCTTCCTCTTCTTTTTCTTGGGCAAGCTGAACAGTGACAGTTAATTTATAGCCAGCAACGGTGTGGGCGGAAACGATTTTTTCTTGATACCCTGGGGCGGAAACCGTCACCTGGTAATCGCCAGCTGACAAATCTTCAGTTAAAACAGGCGCAAACCCTTTTGGCTCGCCATCAATTTTAATAACTGCCTGGTCAGGAATGGAGATTACTTCTAAAGATGCCTTGTCTTTTTTAGAAATTTTTTCCAAAGCCAAAATCTCGCCTGAAGACTCAGCCTCCGTTGACCCGAAAGTGCGATTAATAACCGTTAAAATGTTGGGGGCAAGACTGACTTTACCTTCCCAAGAAACCAGCTGATCCGTGGTTGCTTCAGGCACCATTTTAACCGTGTGTTCTCCAGGCTCCAGTTGATCATTGAAAAAAGGCGTAATCCCCATGCTTTCACCATCCAAAAAGACAGTTGCTGAGGGGGTTGAGGAAACCTGAAGGGCGGCTGGACCGCCGCGATTTAAAAATTTACCCCGGAAAATAAAAAGGCCCAGGGCAAGGGCAAGAATAATAACAATGGCAATTAGCCAAGGCTTTTTCATCAGGAGGAAATGATATCACAAGTTGTTAAAAAGAGCAAGGTTAAAGTGAAAGCAAAAAAGCAAGTAAAGGATAGACAAAAAAGTCTTGGATCGCTCCGGACAAACGGTACAGGGTTTTTGCCTTTTGAGGCTAGGGGTGATAGAATAATGTTAAGGCCTGGTACTCGAGTAGCCCAGAGAGCTGTCTGCAAAACAGCTAACGCGGGTGCAAATCCCGCCCAGGCCTCAAAATTTGACATTTTATGCCTAATTTGGTATACTTCTGGCTAACCTATTGCAAAAGCAATAGGATTTTTTATTTAGCGGGCTAAATCAACCTGCAAAATGACTAATCTTTCCCTTTCGCTAGGAAGAAGCCAGTTAGCGGTTTCTTTCGGCCGCAAGCGAGGGCGCCCCAAACGCACTCTTGCGGTTAAGATCAGCGAAATTTTTTCCTTGACCAAGAGGCTTTTAACCTCGCGGCGTTATGCTGGCCATCCAGCCAGCCGGGTCCTGCGTCGGATTTTTGAATTCCAAAAAATTCGGGCCGTTTTAGGGCTGAACCTGGCTTTTATGGCCCTCTTTTCTGGAATTGTCATTCCCCCTATCTCGGCTTTGGATACCCAGCCTGTAGAAGAGATTGTCGCTCTTTCTCCTGGTGAGGCCCAGGTAACCACCCAAACAGGCATTCAATCCCCTTTAAAAACCTTTAGGGTCAGCCAGGGCTATAGCTTTTTCCACCCGGCAATTGACCTTGATGAGGAGCTGGGGGCCGAAATTTATCCTGTCATGAATGGCCAGGTTGAAGATGTTTCCGAAAGCCGGTTTGGCTTTGGTAAGGCAATCTTAATTAACCACGGCAACAGTCTAAAATCCCTTTACGCCCACTTAAACCAGATCAATGTTTACCAGGGCGAAAAAGTAACCATGGAAACCGTGATTGGCACCGTGGGTAGAAGCGGTTGGGCCACCGGCAGCCACCTTCATTTGGAGATTCACGAATCAGGCAATAGAATCAACCCTTTGCCCTTGCTGCGCTAGAAG
>DATLAM010000034.1:0-14195 GCA_035527435.1 Bathyarchaeia archaeon | reverse complement strand
ACCGGTTATGCGGCCATCTTTTTTACCCTGGGAAAAATTGTTCGTTTTCTTTTTTTCTTTGCCTTTATTTTCGTGGTGATTCGTTCCACCAATTTTTTGGCGGGCTATAATTCCCATCAGGTTATTTTTTTCTTTTTGGTTTTTAACATCGTTGACCTTAGTACCCAGTTTTTATTCCGGGCGGTTTACGGCTTTCGGCCCTTAGTTGTCAGGGGTGAGTTTGATTTTTATTTAGTCAAACCCCTGCCCTCATTTTTCCGGCCGTTATTTGCCTGGGCCGATGTTTTGGATTTAGTGGTCTTAGTCCCTTTATGGATTTTTAGTTTTTATTTTGTTTTCCGCTACGGCTTGGTTTCCCAGCCGATTCACTTGGTTTATTTTTTAATTCTTTATCTTGCCAGTTTAATAATTGGTTTTGCCTTTCATCTTTTTGTGGCCTCAGTTTGCGTCTTGACGACCGAGATTGATCATATGATTTTGGTTTACAGGGATTTGATTAACATGGCTCGTTTTCCGACGGACATTTATCCCCAGGGGGTGAGGTGGGTTTTGACTTTTGTGATTCCGGTTGCCCTGATGATTACCATTCCCGCCAAAGCGCTTCTGGGACTGGTTTCTTTTTGGGGGACAGCCGCAGTTTTAGTTGCCAGCCTTGTTTTAGCCCTGGCCTCTCTTAGGTTTTGGAAGTTTGCCCTGACCCGTTATTCTTCAGCTTCAAGCTAACCAAAATCTGAGCACAAACTGATCTCTTTTGATCTCTTGACAAAATAATTTAAAAGGCTTTATATAATTCTTAGGTTTATTTTTTAAACCTAAAACGTGCCCAAAAATTTAATATTTTTGAGTCTACCATTTGAAGGCTCTCGCCAAGTTTTTGAGAGTCTTTTTTAGTGATTGAAAGGGGGTGGTGACTGTGGCCAAAAAAAAGAAAAAGGGAGGCAAAAAGAAAAAGTAAATGACTCCCGGTAAAAAGCGGTGCCTTAGCTTATAATTAAGCGCCGCTTTTTTTAACGGGCCTTGACTGGCTCTTTACAGAAAGGACAGTGGGTGCGGTTGTAAAAAGGGCTGGTGATTGAATAAAAAAGGTTAAACAGGTTAATCAAAGAGATGGTCAAACCTAAAACTATTAAAGGAAGGCCGACCACCATTGCCCACCAGGTTAAGGCGCCTTGATACCAGGATCCTAAGAAGCTAAAAAATTCTTGTTTGATTAAGGGAAAGAAGGGTAGCTGGTTGGAATAGAGATTGATTTTTTCAGTCAAAGCGGGGGGAAGGAAACTGCCGATTGTTTCTGTGGACAAAAGGAAACCGATTGATGCCAAATAAAAACTTAGAAAGATAGAAATTGAGGAGGTGATGAGCCTTAAAAAGACCACCACCAGCCAATGGAAGAGGTTATGCCTCAAGTTTCCAGTTACAAACTCCAGATGATTTAAAGAAAATTGCTTCATATTTTTACTATAGCATGGGAAACAAGATGACCGAAGCGAAAAGACTTAAAAATTTTTACCAAGCGTTTTTCTCTTTTTAGATGATTTGTTGGGGAGCTAAGTTCTCCGCAAGCTTTTTTCGGCTTCAACGGCAGATTTTTTTGGCCGCGTTTCTGAAAATGATGCCTGAGCTAGAAACAGGATAGAATCTTTCTTGCGAAAGATTTCATCCAAGCTTTTGGCATAACAAAGGGTTTTTAGGAAGAAGAAATAGAGGAGACGTATTCGTAAACTTTACTTCGATGTTCTTCGGGGCATTTTTCAATGAGAAGGTCGATAAACTCATTAGTTTTTTCGGTGAGACGCTTGACTACCTCTTTAGCCATCCATTCCTTGTCGCCTAACTTCTTTGCTTCTTCTGAGAGCGCCTCAATCCAGTTTTCGGATTTACTCAATTTTGCTCCTATTTCATTTTGCTTTTCTTCGGGAATTGAATCTTTCATTACTCCCACCATGGTCACAACGAGAGTATTTCGGAATGTTTTAATAATTTCCTTTCGTTCGGCAGGATCAACACCAATTTTTTCTAAAAGGGTGTTAAAAAATTCTTCTGTTGAGATATTGTCCATTTATTTTTTAAAAGTTTTTAGTTTATGATTTTTTAGACTCTTTCGGCCCTAGCACAGCGTCACCAGCCCGATGTAAAAGGCCTGCGGCTTTTTTACTGGCTATTCTTACTCCATTCATCACTTCTATCCCAAGAGCAACTCCTGCCCCTGTCAAGGCTCCTTTTCCCGCACCAATTAATGCCAGGCCTAAAAGTGCTACCTGATTTCCTGGTAGCATTGGAGTATGGGTCACCACATCAGATGCTTTCATTATTATTGCCAGGGGCAAGGCGTCAACTGCTGCGAAGACTACTCCGCTTGCAAGAGGAAGACCTATCCAAAGTTCGGATCGGCTGATCCTTCTGTCGGTGAATGGAATCTGTACTGCCGGGCCAAGAGTTTCCCGGATTGTCCTATCGTACACTTTATGGACCGCTTCTAAGATTCTTTTCCCGGCTTCTCCTTTCTCGACAGGAGCTTCTGGTGATGCTTCGTTCATTTCCTATAATTTTTTCACAACAGGCTTTGCTTGTCAACTATAATTTTTTGTTTGTTTGAAGCCAGCGGAAGTTTAGCAAAGTCAATAGACAAGATGGTCTACCTGGATTATTTTATTAAAGCCTTTAGTTGTTGGGCTCTGATAAACGTTCAATCTCAGTCAAAATGGCCCAAGAGAACCCTCTTTCTCTTGCCGTTGTTTCCCTTTCTGGTCTAATAGTTCTTTTTTTCCCTCAAGAACGCCATAGGGGCCAATGATCCAATCCTCCTGGGTTATTTTATGGCGGCAGTTGCCATCGGGGGTGGTAGTCAGAACAAGACGTTTGTTTCCTCCATTGCCGAGGGTTATCTCCAGGAGGAGATTAATCCTCTCTCTTCTGGTTAGCCAATTGTGTTTTGGAGAAATTTCAAAGCGCAAACAAGAAAAAGCTGGCAGCCCTGCTTCGTCTGATAAGCCAAGGCCTAGAAGAATCCCTTGAAGCGCTTTTCGATTACAGTTTAGAAAACCAGAAATTTCAGCCTGGGGGTTGTTTCCCGTCTTGCTAACACAAGCAGTTGCTTGATGATAAAGAATTTGGCCAAGGGCCCTTTTTTTATTTAAGGAGCTTGGTTTCTCTTTTTCTGTCATTTCAGATAGGAAGGTATCACAAGTTGCCTTCAAATATCAAGCTAAAAATGATAAAATTGGCTCCAATGAAAACTTGTTTTATTAAAACCTTTGGTTGCCAGGCTAATGAGGCGGATTCGGAAAGATTGGCTTCTGTTTTTGAGAAAAAAGGCTACCAATTAGCTGAAAGGATTGAGGAGGCTGGAGTGGTGGTTATTAACACCTGTTCGGTTCGGGAGTCTGCGGAAAACCGGGTTTTTGGCTTGATAAACAATCTGGCTGAAGAAGGCAAAAACCGGAAAATAATTTTGACTGGCTGTATGGTTGGCTCTGCCCGGGGAGAAAGGCGGCGCTATTCTCCTTTTGCCCTTAAAAGGCGTTTGCCCCAAGTTGATGAATTTAAAACCATTGAGGAGCTGATTGGCCCGGAAAAAGTTACCCCTAAGCGTAAGAAAAAAACCAGCGCTTTTATCCCGATCATGGAGGGGTGTGATAATTTCTGCTCTTATTGCGTGGTTCCTTACGCAAGGGGAAAAGAAAACAGCCGGCCTTTTGAAAAGATTGTCTGCGAAGTCAAGAAGCTGGCCAAAAGAGGCTACAAAGAAATTACCTTAATTGGTCAAAACGTTAATTCTTATGGAAAAAGCTTAAAGCCTAAAAAAAGTTTTTCTCATCTTTTAACTTGGCTCCAAAAGATTAAGGGGATTAAAAAGATCTCTTTTATGACCTCTAATCCCTGGGATTTGACCGATGATATTATTGAGGCCATGGCCTCTCCTAAGGTTGATCGCTATCTTCACCTTCCGGTTCAATCAGGGGATGACCAGGTTTTAAAGAAAATGAACCGACCTTACACTGCCCAAGACTACCTTGAGCTGGTAAAAAAAATCAGGAAAAAGATCCCTGATATCAGGATTGGGACAGACATCATTGTTGGCTTTCCCGGAGAAACCAAAAAGGCTTTTGAAAACACGGTTAAGCTCTGCCAAAAAGTCGGCTTTGTTAAAGCTTATCTTGCCAGGTATTCGCCTCGACCCGGCACAACCGCTTTTAAATTAAAAGACAATATCTTGCCAGAAGAAAAGAGAAGGCGATGGCAGGTTTTGGAAAAGCTGATTAACAAACCCTTATGATTTCCAGAGGCCGTGGAGGCTGCAGTATTCGCGGGCAGTAATCCTGTCCGCCTTGATAGTAAATTCAACTTCCGGGAAAATACCGGGCTTTAAAAATTGCCTATAAACTTTGCTATCGGCAACAACCTCAATCCATTCGATAAAATGGGCTTCCTCCATGGGATGGGGAACGGAGCCGACCTTGACTTTAACACCCATTTCGGTTTTTTCAATTACCGGGACATGTTTTTCAAGACCTTCATCTTTGGTTTTTTCAACCTGAAGCTCCATCGGCTGGCCACAGCAGACCAGCTCTCCGGCCCCTGGATGGAGAACGGTGACAATATTGCCGCAAACATTACATTTATAAACTTGATTAAGCTCTGTCATTTTCCCTTTTTAAAACTTATTTTTCTTCTTTTTTCTTTTGACACTCGCATTTATCGTAATCCTTGCCGCAGTTCTGGCAAACCGTTCCTTTTTCCTCGCCGCACACGCAAGGCTTGCAATTACAGCCTTTAGAGATCATTTTTTACCTCCTTAGGAAATCAACTTTTTAACTAATATTCCTCGCACAAGACTTGGTAAAAACTTTGCTCGTGATCACAAGAGGGGCATTTTGCCGGCGGGGTTTTGCCAAAATGGACATAGCCGCATTCCCGGCAAACCCACCAAACTTTTTTCTTTTTTTTAAAAAATGTTTTGGCTCTAATTTCTTTTAGGAGTTTTTTGTATCTTTCCTCATGGTGCTTTTCGGCAACACCGATCGCTTTTAGCCTCTTGGCAATTCGGGGCAGACCTTCTTTTGTTGCCGCCCTGGCAAACTCCGGATACATCTGGGTGTATTCATAGTTTTCACCATCAATTGCGGCCTGGAGATTCTCAGCCGTCTTACCGTAGACAATCGGAGCTTCCGCTTCAACCCGAATTTCCTTCATTTTCTGTTTTGATTTCTTTTTTAATTCCTGGATGTGCTCAAAAAGCCTTTTCGCGTGCGATTTTTCATTTTCAGCGGTGATAAGGAAGATTTCAGCGATTTGTTCGTAACCCTCTTTTCTAGCAATACTGGCGTAGAAGGCGTAGCGGTTCCTGGCTTGACTTTCACCAATGAAGGCTTTAGCGAGGTTTTCTATTGTCTGCTTCATCCTTTCACCCCCTTTCGCTATAATAATAACACATGATGCCAAAAAAACTTCTAATAATTTGTGGACCAACAGCCACCGGGAAAACCTCGCTGGGGCTTTATCTGGCTAAAAGATTCAAGGGAGAAATTATTTCAGCTGATTCAAGGCAGATTTACAAGGGAATGGATGTTGGCACCGGCAAGGACTTAGAAACAATTTTCCGATCCAAGATCCCTGTTTATCTTTTGGATGTGGTCAGACCTGATGAGAAATTTAATGCGGCCAATTTTCATCAGCTTGCCTGGAAAGCAATTGGAAACATTTGCCAAAAGGGAAAACTGCCTATCCTGGTGGGGGGCACCGGTTTTTATATTAAAACCCTTGTTGATGGAATGGGAAGTTTAGGGATTGAACCGGACTGGAAGTTAAGAAAAAAGTTAGATAATTTAGGGGCTGAAGAGCTGATTGAAAAACTTGGGGCGGTTGACTCTCAAAGGCTGGCTAAAATGAATCAGTCAGATCAGAAAAACCCCCGCCGGTTGATTCGGGCGATTGAAATTGGTTTGGCCAAAAAAGACTTACCACTTTCTTCTCCTTTGTTGGCGGATGTTTTGATGATTGGCCTGACTGCTCCCAAAAAGATTCTTTACAAACGGATTGATGAGAGAGTTAAGACGAGGGTTAGGCTGGGAATAAAGAAGGAGATTGAAAAGCTTTTAAGGGAAGGCTATACCTGGGAAAATTCCGTTTTAGGAGAAACCCTTGGTTATCAGCAGTGGCAGCTCTTTTTTAAAGGAAAGATTTCCGAAAAAGAGGCGATTGCCCGCTGGCAGTTTGCTGAGCATGCCTATGCTCGCCGCCAGCTGACTTGGTTTAAAAAAGACAAAAGGATCAAATGGTTTGATTTTGCCAAACCGGGTTTTGACTTAAAGGTGGAAAAAAGAGTTAAGGATTGGTATACTAAAGTTGATGCCGCAAAAAGTTGAAATTTCGCACCGGACAATAATCTTTACGGTTTTTTTCCTGCTTTCCCTGTGGGCGCTTTTTCAGATCAAACAAATAATCCTGGCAGTTTTTGTTTCCATTATCTTAATGTCGGCTCTTAATCCGGCGGTTGACTGGCTGGAAAGGTTTAAGATTCCCCGGGCTTTAGCCATTATTATCGTTTATATTTTTATCTTTGGCGGGATTGGCGTTTTATTGACCGGCTTAATTCCGCCTCTGGTTGACCAGACAACCGTTCTTGTTAGCCGTCTTCCTAGCTATCTTGAGGAAGTAGGTTTACCCGCGATTGATGAGAGGATTGTCAGTTCCCAAATTTCCCAATTGGGCTCAATTCCTGCCAACCTAGTTCGTCTCACCTTAACTGTTTTTGGAAACTTGCTGGCCTTTTTTATCCTGCTGGTGATCACTTTCTACCTTTTGCTTGAGCGTAAAAACCTGAATCGCTATCTTTTAATTGTTTTTGGCAAGAAAGATGAGGGAAAAGCAGAGAGATTGATTGATAAAGTTGAAGAACGTCTGGGCGGCTGGATTAGGGCAGAGATGACTCTCATGGTCTTTATCGGCATTATTACCTATTTGGGCCTGCGCCTTTTGGGAACTGAATTTGCTCTTCCTTTGGCTCTTTTGGCTGGAGTTTTGGAAATTGTTCCCAATATCGGCCCGGTTTTGGCTTCCATCCCAGCTATTTTAGCTGGCTTGGCGATCTCGCCCCTTTTGGCCTTAGCCGTGGCCGCCCTTTATTTTCTTATTCAGCAAGTAGAGAATGTTTGGTTGGTTCCCAAGGTGATGGAAAAGGTTGCCGGGGTTAATCCTTTGGTGACCATTCTTACCTTAGCGATTGGTTTTAAGCTGGCGGGAGCCTTGGGAGCGGTTCTTTCGGTTCCTATAGTTCTCGTTGCCCAAGTGGTTATCGCCGAATTTTTTTCCGCCAAAAACCTTCAGTAACTTTCAGCAACTTTCAATCAATAAAAAACCTAGGAAGTTTGTAAGCCAGATTCTGTTTTAGGTAACCATCTGTCTTTGCCCTCGAGCCTTGGTGCTGGCGGAAGCTTGCTCATAACGCACCGGTCGGAGGTTGCAGCGGGGAGAATTGCCTCGTTTCACCCCTGTTATTTTTAAAACAACAGGGCTCGTCTCTGTGGCTTCACTGTCGGTTGCCCGCCCCCGCTTGCGCGGGGCACCCTGCTTCCTGCTGTCTGGACTTTCCTCCCTAACTTTTTAGGTTAGGGCAGTTACCCAACTTCCTAGGTAAAGTAATTTTATCATAGTTGGGGGGTGAAAAACAAGCCTAGGATTTGACAAATGAGCAAAATTTTCACACAATGAAAAGGGATAGATTTAAAAAGAAAGGGGGTGAAGAAGATGATTTTGGGCATCAATTGGCAGGAGGCATTGCTTAATGCCTGGCAACCAATCTGGGCGGCCTTTACCGGCTTTTTACCGCGGTTTGTCGGCGCCCTGGTTGTTTTTGTGATCGGGCTTTTAATTGCCAGCTGGCTAAAAAGGCTGGTTGAAGCGGCCCTGAAGATGGTTCATTTTCAGGAGTTTAGTAAAAAAATTGGGGCGGAGGCGTTTTGGAAAAGAGCGGAGATAAAATTAACGACAATTCAGATAATTGGCCTTTTTGTCAAGTGGTTTATCATCCTGGTTTTCTTTATTGCCACGGTTGATATCCTTGGCCTAACAGCCGTTTCGGTTGTCTTAACCAGTTTCTTGGCCTTTATTCCCAACGTTGTTTCGGCCGCTTTGATTTTTGGAGCAGGCTTTATTGTAGCAGGCTTGGTTGAAGGGCTGATTAAAGGGGCCTTAACTACGGTTGAGCATGAAGCGGCTAAGCCGGTGGGCAAGCTGGCCCGTTGGGCGGTAATTGTCATTGCCTTTTTTGCGGCTATTTCTGAGCTTAAAGTCGCCCAAGAGCTGGTAGAAACGTTTTTCACTGGTTTAACCTGGACGATTGTTTTAGCGGTTGGTTTGGCGATTGGGTTTGGGACCAAAGACGTGGTTGCTAAAATCCTTAACGACTGGTACGATAAACTCAAGAAATAAATGAGTTATCCACAGGCGTTTATTTTATCCCTTGTTCAAGGGCTGACTGAATTTTTACCTATTTCTTCCTCTGGCCATTTGGCTCTCCTTCAAAAACTTTTCGGCTTTGAAAAGCCCCCGATTTTGTTTGACATCTTAGTTCATCTGGGCACCTTGGGAGCGGTCATTTTATATCTTAAAAAAGAATTGGCTGTTTTTGGAAAAGTGAGAATTTGGGGATTGGTTTTTTTGGGCAGTATTCCTGCCGGGCTGGCAGGGTTTTTTTTAAATAATAAAATAGAAATAATTTTTAATTCTTTAAATTTAGTGGGTTTTTCTTTTTTAATGACTGCCGGGATTTTGTTTTCCACCAGAGCAGTTGGCAGGCTGACAAAGTCAATTGAAAAATTATCTCCGACCGATGCTCTTTTGGTTGGCCTTTTCCAGGCTTTAGCAATTTTACCGGGAGTTTCCCGTTCAGGCTCAACCATTGTGGCCGGGTTGTGGAGGGGCCTTGATCGGCGCCTTGCCTTTCGGTTTTCTTTTTTTCTGGCAATTCCGGCTATTTTAGGAGCGCTTTTTTTACAAATTCCCAAAGCCTTAACCCAGGAAAGCTTGGCTGTTTCTCCTCCTTACTTGGTTCAAGCCGTTTTAGGGATGGTTTTAGCCGGAATAATTGGTTACGGAGCCTTAAAAATCCTTGAAACCTTTCTTCTTCAAGCGAAACTCTGGATTTTTGGAATTTACTGTGCCATAATCGGCTTGCTGACAATTTTAATTTAAGGCTAAATTGAAGAAAAGAATCAATCCCGAAATTTTGATTGGCCTGGTGGTTTTGTTTACGATTGTTTTACCGGCCATGGCCCTGGCTATCGGGGTTTTTTTGTTTAAAACCATTCCTTATGAGCACATGCCTTTTAAGGAAAGGATGGATCAGTTTAAATCAATCATTGGAACCACTCCCGAATCTCAAGTTGTCAAGCCAAGTGAGGTTTTGGCTAACAAGCCAAAGTATGCCAACAAGCCGCTGACTGTTAGGGGCCAAGTTTCTCAAGATAAGGTGGTTTGCGAGCGGGTGGAATGTCCGGCCAGTGATTCTTGTTGCGGCTGTCCTGCCAGGAAAAACTTGATTATCTCAGATGCCGATCTCCCTTTTTTATCTGATCAACCCCGGAATTTACCTCTTTTTGACTCAAATAAGGAGCCCTTGTGTACCAGAAAGACCGGCAGCTGCGATTATCTTTGCCCGAGCTGGCAGCAGGGGCAAGTTTATGACGTTGAAGGGATTTTTTCTGCTGAAATGCCGATTGCCGGTTCCGGCATTCAGATCTGGGATTTTTATTTGGAGGTGGAAAACAACCGCCTTGTTCCTAAAACCGAAAGCAGTGGTTGGTTCCAAAGCATCACCGGCAACGTTAAAGAGGTGATCAGGCAGCTTAAAACCTCTGGTTATTACGTTCGTTGATTAGACTAGGAAGACCTCCGCAATATGAGCCTGGGAAGGTATAAGAAAAAAAGAAATTTTGGGAAAACGCCTGAGCCAAAAGGAGAGACGGTTAAATTAAGAAAAAGCCCCATTTTTGTTGTTCACGAGCATTGGGCAAGAAGTCACCATTTTGATTTTCGCCTGGAGATAGAGGGGGTTTTAAAAAGCTGGGCCGTACCCAAGGGGCCGCCTCGGAATTTGGGGGAGAAAAGGCTGGCCATTAAAGTTGAGGATCATCCTTTAGAATATGCTTCTTTTAAAGGAGAGATTCCTGAAGGCCAATATGGCGCAGGCAAGGTTGAGATTTGGGATCAGGGAAGATTGGAAGTCCTTGAAAAGAAAAAAGACTCTATTCACTTTAGCCTTTTTGGCAAAAGATTAAAAGGGGAGTTTAGTCTTTTCCAGCCTCCCTCTTTTGAGAAAAAAAACTGGCTTCTGATGAAAAAATAATTTTACTTTTCCCTAAGACTTGACAAAAACAAAGGGAATCATTATAATGGGTATATATTCATAAATAATCTTGGGAAGGGGGTGAAATTGATGCCATTAATGGATAGAACCGGCCCTGCGGGAATGGGTCCAAGAACCGGTCGAGGTTTTGGCCCTTGCATGCCAGGTCTGGGTTGGCAAAATCGCTTTGGTTCAGGCCGAGGTCCGGGAAGATGTTTTGGCTGGAGCTGGCCTCAAACTCAAAAAGAACAACTTGGGGCTTTAAAAGAGTATCAAAAAGCGATTAAAGAAGAGCTTGAGGACGTGGAAAAAGAGCTAGGAGAGCTTCAAAAAGAACCTCAAGTTGAAAAATAAAAGAGAGGGCTGATTAGATTTTTCTAGTCAGCCCCCACCACCTTTAATTATACAACAAAATGCCAAGACCAAAAAGATTCAGATGGATTGCTTTTCAGCCAGGGGTAACCTATTTTAAGCCCCGAGGGGTGCCGCTGCGTTTTTTATCAGAAGTAAAGCTGGAAGTTGATGAGCTGGAAGCACTGCGTTTAGCCGATTTTAAAGGTGTTGATCAAATAAAAGCAGCCAAAAAAATGAAAGTCTCTCAATCTACTTTTCAGCGGATTTTAGCCTCAGCCCGAAAAAAGACAAGTCAGGGTCTGGTTGAAGGAAAAGCAATCAGGATTGAAGGGGGGAAAATTAGAATGATTCGCAGTTGAAAAAAGGATTGAAATTCTTTATTATTGTCAAGACAATGAGGAAACTGGCTATTTTTGTTTCTTTCTTTTTTTTGATCAGCCTTTTTTTCTTGGGGGCTTACCCTGTTAAGGCCGAAGAGACTGTTTGTGTGGTCTATTTTAGCGGGCAAGGATGTCCCCATTGTGCTGAAATTGATCCCGTGGTTTTGGAGCAATTGCCAAAAGAATATCCCAATTTAGTGATCATCAAATATGAGATTTACCAAGAGCAGGAAAATGCTCCTTTAATTTATGAATACAATCAAGTTTACGGTTCGGGTTTGGGGATTCCCCTTTTAATTTTCGGTCAGGATAAATATTTGATCGGGGATAAGTCAATTATCAGTCAAGCAAGAGATTTGATTAAACAAGGCAAAAACCCTTGCCCATTAATTGATGGAAACCCTGTTGATTTTGGCCAATTAGATCTTTCTTTATTGCCTGGCAAGTCCCGGATTTGGCCTGAATCTTTAGGGGGAGAAACGGGAACATCTGGTAAGCCGGTTTCCGGCGAGCTGACTTTTACCAAAGTGGCTTCCCTGGCAGCTGTTGATGCCGTTAACCCTTGTGCCTTGGCAGTTTTAATCCTGATGCTTCTGGCGATCATCACCTTGGGCCCAAAAAAGAAACACAATGTTCTTCTGGCGGGGTTGGCTTTTTCCCTGGCTGTTTTCGGGATGTATTTTTTATATGGCTTGGCAATCATCAAGTTTTTTCAAGTAATTCAAGCCTTAGCTAATATCAGGCTTTGGCTTTATAAAATCCTAGGTTTGGCAGCCATTATTTTGGGGATTTTAAATCTCAAAGACTTTCTCCATTACCGGCCTGGTGGCTTTTTAACGGAAATGCCGATGTTTTTGAGACCCAAGGTCCAGAGTCTTTTTTTCAAAGTCACCAGTCCTCGGTGGGCTTTTGTTGTTGGTGCCTTGGTGACTGTCTTTTTGTTGCCCTGTACAATTGGCCCCTATGTAATTTGCGGCGGGATTCTTTGCTCACTTTCTTTCTTTCAAACCATTCCCTGGCTGCTCATTTATAATTTCATTTTTATCCTACCGATGCTGGTTATTACCGCTGTTTGTTATTTTGGCTTGGCTACGGTTGAGAATGTAGCTGACTGGAAAGAAAAAAATATTCGCTATTTTCATTTAGTGGCTGGCCTGATCATTCTTGGCTTGGGGGTAGCGATGGTTTTGGGTTGGGTGTAAGGTGAGGGGTTATTGTTTAATTTGAGCCAATCTGGTAAAATAGGCTTGTTTATTGAAAATGAAGGTTAAGCTTTTCTTGGTCCGCCTGCTGGAAGGCAGGTCTCCTGACGAACTTCAGACGGTCTCCAAAGAAGCTTTTGAATTTTTGTTTCATCTGATGAAAATGAGAGGAGGTGAGAAAATTTGAGTACCAAACTTTATGTTGGCAATCTTGACTATGGTATGACCAACGATCAGTTGGAAGAGCATTTTGCTCAAGCAGGCAAGGTTGTTAGCGCGGTAGTGATTACCGATCGTCAATCTGGTCGATCAAAAGGATTCGGTTTTGTGGAGATGAGCAGTGAAAAAGAAGCCCAAAAGGCAATTGAGATGTTTAACGATAAAGATTTTTCAGGCAGAAACATTGTTGTTAATGAAGCCCGACCCAAAGAACCTCGAGACTTCCAGTCAGGACCCGGACAACCTCGATAATTTGTTTTTTCTGTTTGGAACGGGAAAGCGAACTAGGGACGATAAAAAGGAACAAGCCCGATAAGGCTTGCCAGAATAATAATAGCGGCGCTTAAAGCAAACTTAAGGGCGAATTCTTTCTTTCCCTGAAAAAGGCTTATAAACGGCCTTATTTGGAAGATTAGTGGCGTTGACCAGAAAGCCGCTGTTGCCAAAAAAAGCCAGGGAAATTTTGATCCCCTTAAAAGAACCTGCCCAGAGCGGTTTGAAACTGATTTGGAATTGCAAGATTTTGAAAGCCTAGGTAGAATTCTTTGGGAAGCTTTTATTTTTTCCACAATTTGACTTTCTTTTTCGGGTGGAGCTTCCAAGCCAATGGTGATTGGCAGAGAAATGATAAAATTCAAGAAGATGAGAAGAAAGATTATTGATCTTCAGATTCATACCACTGGCTCTGATGGAGTTTTTTCTCCCGCCAAGGTAGTTGAAAAAGCCCGGATAAACGGTTTGGCGGCGATTGCCATTACCGATCATGATTCTGTGGCAGGCCTTGATGAAGGAATGGAGGCTGGAAAAAGGTTGGGAATTGAGGTTGTGCCGGGAATTGAGTTTACCTGCTATCAGGGAAAAGAAGAGATCCATGTTCTGGGTTATCTTTTTGACTGGCGGAATAAAAAATTGGCTGAGAAACTAGTCTTTTTCCGCCAAGGCCGTGAGGAGCGGGCCAAGAGGATAGTAAAGGCCTTGCAAAAGCTGGGTTTTTCCATCACTCTCAAGCAAGTTAAGTCTCTGGCTAAAGAAGTGGTGGCCAAACCCCATCTTGCCCAGGCATTAATAGAAAATCCTGCCAACCAGGAAAAACTTTTAAAGGAATTTGGCCGGATGCCCACCATTGGTCAATTTATTAGAGCCTACCTTGTTTTAGGAAAACCGGCTTTTATAACCAAACCCGGGTTTACGCCCCAAGAGGCAATTGATTCCATTCACTCCTTTGAAGGGTTGGCGGTTCTTTCCCATCCGGGCTACAGCTTTAAGATTGCTGATAAGAAAAAGTTAATCCGCCTTTTTGGAAAAAAACTTGACGGCCTTGAAGTGATTTATCCTTATTTTCCCGACAAGATTAAAAAAACCCAAAAGATCATTAATGATTTTGATCAATTGGCAGAAGAGCTTTCTCTTTTTAAAACAGGGGGTTCAGACTACCATGGTCGGGGAAGAGGAGAGCCTGATATCGGCTTGGTTAATTTCCCCTGGGAGGTTCCCTGGGAATTTCTTCAGAGAATGAAAAAAGCCCATCAATAAAAAAAGCCCACTAATGAGTAATGGGCGAAAACAAACCCCCTCCCGGAAAGGAGACGGGTTTGTTTAAAGAAAGATTGTCAATGTCTTCCTTAGCCGCCAATCCTGAACATGGTCGTGCCGCATTTTTCACAAACAGCTTTCCTGGCGGGCTTGCCGTTCTTC
>DATLAM010000033.1:0-15703 GCA_035527435.1 Bathyarchaeia archaeon | reverse complement strand
TCAAAAGATTTAAAATTAAGGGGGTTAAAACCAGCCAGTGAGGGTTTGTTAAGGCTAAAGAATGCAAAACCTTAAGGCTAAGAATAAAATAGCCGGCCAGGGCAATAATGATTGTCTCCGCGGTCATCCAGGCTGCTTCCCGAAAGGATTTGCCGATCTGAACAGCAATAAACTCCTCGGCCAAAAGGATTAAAACCACAATCGGGAAAATGGAAATCATCGTTAGTTGAGACAGGCCCAGGTAGGGAGAGGCCAAAACCAAGCCTAAAATCCCCAGAGTTACCAGCCAAAGCATCAAAGCCATTCGAGGCAGGTAATGAAGCCGTAGTCTTCTTAAAGCCTGGCGGCCAATGCTTGCCAAAAGAAGAATCGCCAAAAAAACTAAAATGCCGGTGCCGATTCCGGTTTTGAAAAAAGCGACCGCAATCGCCGTGGGAATGAAAATCCCGAAACCCCGAAAACCTATCAAGTGCCTGGCTGCCCCCACAATTGAGGCCACCAAAGGCAGAAGCACCAAAAGAACAATCGTCTCTTCGGAAACACCGCTTGTGATTGCCTGATCAATTAAGGCTTGAAAAGGATTCATCTTGGAATCTATTATAGCATTCGGTAAAGAAAATCAACAAGAAGAATCATTTAAAAGAAGCTATTCAACCTGGCTGGTCAAATCTTCCACTTGGCCACAAATCTCTTCAGGTTCGCCCTCGGTTAGCTTGCAAATTAAGGCGGTTAAGACCCTTTCTTCCTCTTCCTCACCGATCATCTCGCCACTGCCTACCCGAAGATAGCGGCAGCCAAGGACAATGAAAGGAATCCCGCCCTGGTTAACCTGGCTATATTTTTCAAAAATCTCCATATCATCCTGGGTATCCATATTGTCATGAAGGCTAATTAAGTTGCCAAACTTGGCGGTTGCCTGCCCAAAAACAGGGTGTTCCCAACTGCAGTGGGGGCAACCGGAGCTGCCAAACATATAAATTAGGGGTTTGCCATTCTCCAGACAAATTTCCTCATCACTGACATTAAAGCTCCCAAGAGTGGAGGCTAACTCTCCTAAAACCGCTTCCTCGGCCGGGACTGGGCTTGCCTGGGCTTGCTCTTTTTCCTCGCTTGTCGGGGTTTTTTCCAAGGATTTAATTCTCATCCAAAAAGTTCCCAGTAAAAAAGAAGCGGCCACTAGAAGGACAACAAGAATCAGATTGGTGTAGGTTTTGCCTTTTTCTTCTGCCATTTTAGTCAGTTAATTCTATCGCCTTAACCGGGCAGCTGTCAATTGCGTCTTTAATCGTTTTTTCATCCTCCCCTAAAGGCTCGATTGCCTTTGCCTTGCTGTCATCTCCTAATTTAAAGGCTTTGGGGGCAACAGCCGCACAGGTTCCGCAGCCGATACATTTGTTTTTATCAATCTTAACTTTCATCTTTCCCTATTCTAGCCTAAAAAGACCATCTTGACAACCCCTTTATTTTGTTTCTCCATAAAAGAGGGTAAGCGGGCTAATTTCCTTCTTTTTCATTTGAAGCGCTTTTGAGATTGGCAGAGCCTCTTCTCCGTCGACTAAATACATCCGGTTTTCTCCGAATCTTTCTTTGCTTTCTGGCAGTTTTCCAAAAATTTCCTGATACAGTTTCCCTGGAAATACTAACAGGTGAACTTGATTTTTTTCACTCCCTGCTCCTCCAATTAAGATTCCGTTCTCGCTGGCATAAACAAAATCTTCAGGGCTTAAAATTACTAGCCACCCCATAACCTCCCTGTATGAGTACCACAATGTAATCCCCTTACCCTCTTCTCTGCCATCCCCGTGACATTCCCGAATCTGTCTGCCTCCCCCTCCCCTTAAACAAATTTGCATCTCTTTTTCGGCATCAACTAACTTCACCAAAGCCTCTCTTTGTTCCGAATCCACGCCAATCCAAATTCCAAATTGGCTATAATATTCTGTGAGTTTACCTAGATCATTACTATTATAAGGCAAAACATCTCCGATTATTAAAGAAAGACCGGAAGTAGAAGGCATCCTAACCCCTCTTGTAATCCGCGCGGCGGGCAATTCTGGAAATTTTAACTCTCCCTCCGTTAGCGGAATAATCTCTCCTTTATTGACCACCAAAGATTCCATTGCCCTTACGCAGTCTCTTATAGAACGCTCTTCATCGCCCCCTCTTCTTTCTAAATTTTCTGGAATGGGGCTCATTTTTTCTTTTTTCTCCTTTTAAAAGCTCTTTTATTACAGCGTCAACAGTAATTTTCATTAAAAAGATCTCTTATCTGGCTTTTTTTTAAATCAAGGCTGTCTTAGATTTTTCTTAACCACCGGCTGAACAGCCTGTCGTTCAGCCTGCGCTACTAACTGATTAGAGGAGGTGCAGACCACTGCCCCTCCTTTCCCCGGCCTTTGAGCTGGGTATATTTCCACCCAATCAATTTTCCCCTTTGGGCCCTTGAGAACTTTTACTTCCACGGTTTCAATTGTCAAATCATATCCCAGATTTCCTAGGTATCTTCTTGCTTCTTCTTCATCAAGGCCGGGGAGAAAAATTTCATGAATTGGAGACATCTACCTTCACCTCCTTTAAAACTTTAAAACTGCCCTTGGGGGGCAGTAAAACTCTTATATCACAATCTTTCTCTTTAAGTCAACCTCTTTCCTTTTTCTTCCTTGATTGCCTTAATGATTCTCTCAACCGCCAGGATATAGGCAGCGGTGCGCAGATCAACCTGATATTTTTGGCTGGCTTTCCAAACCGCTTTAAAGGCTCTTCCCATCACCTTTTCTAAATTTTGGTTAACCTTTTTCTCGCTCCATTTTTTGCCGGTTAAGTTTTGCTGCCATTCAAAAAAGGAAACGGTTACCCCGCCGGCGTTGGCTAAAATGTCAGGCACGAAAAAAATCCCTTTTTCAGTTAAAATCTTATCTGCTTCAGGCGTAACCGGCCCATTAGCCAGTTCAATGATTGCCTTGGCCTTTATTTTGGGGGCATTATCTTTTTTAATCACATTCTCTAAAGCCGCGGGAACCAAAACATCAACTTTTTCTGTTAAGAGCTTTTCATTGGTGATTTTTTTGGTGTCAGGAAAGCCGGTTACTGAACCGGTTTTTTGCTTGTGTTTTAAAACTCTTTCCGGGTCCAGTCCTTTGGGATTTAAAATCCCGCCCTGGCTGTCTGAAAGGGCAATGATCTTAAAGCCTGCCTTAAAAGCTAGCTTGGCAAACCAATAACCCACGTTCCCAAAACCCTGAACCGCAACCGTTGTCCTTTCAGGTAAGGGAACAACTTTCCTGAAAGCCTGAAGAATATCTAATCCGCCTCTGCCGGTGGCTGCTTCCCTGCCTAAACTGCCTCCCAATTCCACTGGCTTGCCTGTAAAGGTCGCCGGGGCTTTTTTCCCCTTTATCTTTTCATATTCATCCACCATCCAAGCCATTATCTGGGCGTTGGTACCCACATCCGGGGCCGGGACATCCTTTTTGGGGCCAATAAACTGGCTTATGGCCTGAACATAGGCTCGGGAAAGGCGCTCCTTCTCCGTTAAGGAAAGCTTCTTAGGATCAACCCTGACTCCGCCCTTGCCCCCTCCTAAGGGAAGGTTAACCACCGCACATTTAATGCTCATCCAAAAAGCCAGGGCCTTAACTTCTCCTAGGTTCACCTGGGGATGAAAGCGAATGCCGCCTTTATAGGGTCCCCTGCTGTTGTTATATTGAACCCGGAAAGCTTTAAGCTGGATCTTTTTGCCGCTGTCAAGTTTAAGGCTGACTTCCCGGCTGATTATTTTTTGGGGGCGTTTTAATCTTTTAAGCTCTTGTTGGCTGATTTTAAGATAGGTCGTCGCTTTTTCAAGCTGGCGGATAGCGTTTTGAAAAGGGTTCATTTTAATAAGTTAAGAAATCTTAAAGCGTATTCTGCCGCCGGGCTTAAGCTTATCTCGCCTGATTTGACTTTTCCGGCTAAATCTTCCAGACTGAAAAATTGGCCTTTCTCAATCTCTTCAGGATGAAGGGTAAAGGGGCCGTTGTGAACAGTTTTGTAAACCACAAACATCTCCGTTTCCGTTTCTCCCTGATAGCAGTATTTAGTGATTTTTTCAATCGGCGCCTCAATCCCCAGCTCTTCCTTCATTTCCTTTTTGGCTCCTTCTTTATAAGTCTGGCCGCTTTTGGGATGGCCGCCCACTGAAAGGGCCCAAAGCCCGGGTTGTAAATCCTTACTCAGGCTTCTTTTCTGTAAAAAAAGCATCCCCTGATCATTGAAAACTAAAATGCCGATACACCGATGAACAAGACTCTTATCGCGATGACACTCTCCCCTTGTTGCCTGGCCAATGACCTGGTCATCTTGGTCAACCAGATCAAAAATCTCCTTTTCATCATCGGTAATTTTCCTTACCGTTCGGGAGGGTTTTCTCATTTACTTATTCCTAAAATCTGAGGTGCTTCTTCTTGTTTTAAAAACCGATAAGCCGCGGCTGCAGCTAAAGCTCCTTCACCACAAGCGGTAATCATCTGTTGAAAGTCAGGGAGGAAATCATTGCCATCCCCGGCTGAAAAAACGCCAGCCAAGTTGGTTTCCATCCGCTCATTGGTTTTAATAAAACCGGCCTCACTTAGCTTGATTCCCATTGAAGAGGCAATCCCTGCCCCCGGCAAACCACCAATCTCAATGAAAACCCCGTCAAGTTTAAGGATTTTTTCGCCCTGATAGGGGTTATCAAGTTCCACCGCCGCGACTTTGTCTGGTCCTTCCATCTTGGGATCCACCTCTTTTCCTCCTAAAATCTTAGTAATGTTGGTGTTGTAGATCGGCTCGATCTTGGGATTAGCCAGGGCCTGCTCCACCCAGATTGGCTCAGCCCGCAGCTTATCCTTACGATAAATAATGTAGACTTTACTGGCAAATTCAGCTGTGTGAATAGCGCCGGAAACAGCGCTGTCTGCTCCCCCAACTAAGGCCACGGCCTTGTCCTTAAAAAAGGGCGCATCGCAAGTCGTACAATAGGTGACCCCCTTGCCCAGATATTCTTTTTCTCCGGAAACACCTAGCTTGCGCCTTTCCATCCCGGTTGCTAAAATAATTGCTCTTGCCTGATGGTTTTTGCCTGACCGGGTTAAGACTTCAAAATTCTCTCCCTCTTTTTTTACCCCCGTGACCGGATCGTAGGTAACTTCTGCCCCTAAATCTTTAACCTGCTCTTCAATCTTAGCCATCAAATCCAAGCCGGAAATCGACTTGAAGCCGGGGTAATTTTCCACTTTGCTTGCCAGCCCAATCGTCCCGCCCATCTTTTCCCCTAAAACCAGATTGGCAAGCTTGTAGCGGCTGGCATAAATTGAAGCCGTGAACCCCGCAGGGCCGGAGCCGATAATCACTAAATCGTAAGCCTTGTCAGCCATATTTTAAAAACTTATCCTAAAAGTTTGCCCTAGAGAACTTTTTTGATCAGGTCCTCATACCCTTGTTTGCCGGGAAATCCCGTTAATCTTTCAACTTCCTGGCCGTTTTTAAAAATCACTATTGTGGGAACGCTCATCACCCCATATTTTTCGGCTATCTTAGGATAATCGTCAACATTGAGTTTGCCGACTTTAACCTTGCCTTGATAATCCTTGGCCAATTCATCAACTGCCGGTCCGGCTAATTTGCAAGGCCCGCACCAGGGAGCCCAAAAATCAACTAAAACCGGTTCCTTGGCTTTTAAAACTTCCGCCTCAAAGTCATTATCAGTTAGCTTAAGCGCCATCTTAACCTCCTTTTTCTATTTTAGCCAAAAAAGACGTCAGTTTCAATCAGGAAAAAGGGAAGTTATGGAGTGATTTTCACTTCTCCCTGTCTTAAAACCCTTGTCTTGTTGTTTTCAATAACGATTAAGGTTGAGGGCGGAGAGTCCAACCTGCCCTGATCAAGATAAAAGTCAACTTGCTTGCCAAAATAAGTCCTGGCTTGTTTAGCTGTTTTAGCTGGCGCTTTTCCTTGGGGGTTGGCTGTTGGGGCAACCAACGGGCCGGTTTTTTTAAGCAATCTCTGAAGATCCTTTTTTGCGGGTAAGCGAAAAGCTAAGGTTTTACCTCCCCGGTGAAGATAGGTAAACTTTTTAAAAGGACAAGGAAGAATGATGCTCACCTTGCCTGGCCAATGTTTATTTAATTTTTCTCTTGTTTTCTGATCAGCCTTAATCTTAAACAAAGCCAAGTCCGCCAACGAGCTGATGAGGATTATTAGAGGCTTTTTCGGATCCCTTTTTTTAAGCTTATAAATCCGCTCTACTGCTTTTTTTGAAAAAGCTGATCCTGCCAATCCATAAAGAGTGTCTGTGGCAATTACCCCTAGGCCGTCTTTTTGGAAAATCTTTTGAAATCTGGAAAAATCTCTCAGTTCCATTATCAAAGCCCTGCCTAGGCTGACAGCCAACCACCGTCCACGTAGATCACCGAGCCGGTAAGATAATCTGCCTCATCGCTGGCTAAAAAAGCGGCCACCGCGCCGATATCCGCTGGTTTGCCTGGCCTGCCTTTGGGCACCCTGGCAAGCATTCCCTTAAGCTGTTCCTTATCTTGGGTGATAAACTTGGTCATGTCCGTGTCAATCAGGCCTGGGGCAATGGCATTAACATTAATCCCTTTGGGGCCTAGTTCTGTGGCCATCGCTTCGGTTAAGGCAACTGAGCCGCCTTTTGAGGCGGCGTAATGGGCGACATTGGTTGACCCCACCCCGACTCCTCCTGAAGCCACGGAGGCCATATTAATGATTTTACTCCCCTCGCCCATGATTTTTAAGGCTTCTTGGGAGCAAAGAAACTGACCTCTTAAGTTAACGGCAATGACCTTGTCCCATTCTTTGATGGGGATTTTTTCAAAAGGGAAAACGCTTGAAATCCCGGCATTGTTAACCACAATATCAAGCTTGCCCCATTTTTCCTTAATTTGGGCAAACATTTTCCTTACAGAGACAACATCTGAAACATCCGCCTGGATGGCAAAGGCTTCCTGGCCCATTTTTTCAATTTCCGCTACCACCGCTTTCGCTTCTTCTTCTTTGGATCGGAAGTTAACCGCTATTGCCGCGCCTTGGGTTGCTAAAGCCAGGGCGATTCCTCTCCCAATCCCCCGAGAAGCACCAGTCACCAAGGCCTTTTTTCCTTTTAAAGAAAACATCTTTTCACCTCCCTTCAACAAAACTTTAATTTAAAAAGGCAATTTTATCTTATCAAACTATTAAACAGGAAGCCAGGGAATAAATCATTTCCTATCCAGTCGATGAATTCTCAAAACGACCATATGGCCGGGTCACTGCCCAGAGCTGGGTCTTGTCTCCAGAACCCCATAAGATATTAACTCTGGTTTCAAGAAACTCTAAGGTTTTCTCTTTTACATATTTTTCCGCATCTTCCCGTCTGACTTGGGTAAGACAAATTCCGCTTTGCCCTTCCTGAAGTGGGGCCATTTTCCCATCTGAATCCCAACAACAACCAACCACTACATGAGAATTCCCTATCTTGCTCATTAAACTGCCCACTGCTTCTGCTTTTTGATCTCCGGTCAGTTGATTCCCCTCTCCCTCTGTTCCTCTCTCACCAACCGGAGACCCATACTTTTCCGTCAGCTTTTCCGGATCAGCGATCCTATTAATAATTGCCAACTTTAACCTTTCTACTGGATGGCCAACAGAAATGGCTAAATCCTGGGAATCTTCCTTAAGAGGAAGAAGGGCGGTAAGAATCTCAAACCCAACAGGCGGTTTTCCTTCTTCAATCTCAACCTGAACCTCTCTTTGAAAAAACTCTGCTTCATCTCCAAAAATTGACTTTAGCGATTTTCTATCTTGCTGACTCCGCCTTTCTAAAGACCTAACTATGAGCCTCTGTGTGGCCCCAGTTATCTCAGCATTGCTAATAGGACTATCTCTTCCTGCTTCATCCATAAAGCGCCTTCAAAATAAGTATTAAGGATTGGAGTCTAAGCGTTAGTTTATAATACCAAACTATTAAACAGGAAGCCAAGCAGTAAAATTAAGGGAACGGTCACTAAAATCAAAGCCATGGCTGCTTTTTTGCCAGGTTCTTTAAACCAAGGGCGAGCCACCATTTGGTGTTGGTGTAAGTGTCCGCAGTTTTCTTTTCCGCATTCCATTTTAAATTAGAAGCAGGCTAAGGAGAATAAACAGGGCCACCAGGCCGGTAAAATACAAAACCTGAATCCGATGAGACACCTCGGCCTGAACTTGCCAGAACCAGTTTTTGATATCGCCCCTTTTTTGAAAATCCCTTAACTGTTCATAAAGGGTCCGTAGAAAAAGGGCCATCACCAAACCTGAGCCCATCATACTCCCGGTTGAGGTCAGGACAAAAAAAGCTAAGATGGGTAAAACTGCCTGAAAGATAACCGAATGAAAGGAAAGTCTTTTTCTTTCCTGCCGGGTTTCTATTAACATCAGCATCCCCTCCTGAAGCCGGCGCTCTTCAAGAAGTTTCTTAACCCTCATGCTGGTCAGCTCATGGGGATTAATCCAAAGGGTGTAAACAAGATGGTCAAGCTCTAAAAGATAACTCCCGATTAACCCCCCTAACCAGAAAAGAGGAAGTCCCCAATCAAGTTTGAACCGTAAAAGGGAAATGATCGCAAAATAGAGGACAAGAAACCAATTGATCTTGAGCTTAAAATTGAGCTTAGGCAGTCTCATCAGATTAAATTAAGGCTTTCTTCCCACCCGGTTAAGTTCAGTATAACATGATAAGTAAAGGGTTGCCCGGCTTTGATCAGCTGCCTATTGTTAAAAATCAAGCTTAAAGACGAGCCTCTTATAAGAAGCAGCCGGCTGATTCGCCTCTGCTCATTTTCTCCTTTAAAACAAAAAACCTGCCGAGGCAGGATGGGGGTGATTATATCAAAAAAGATTTCTTTTTTCTATTAGGTTCGTAAAACAAAAAAAGCCTTTTTAACTGGAATTAAGATAGAACCCACCCCCCAATCGCTTCTCTTCTCCTCAACCTCCAGGCCGTTGGCCTTAAAAATTCTCAGCCATTCTTTGGTGGGCCGGATTTTACAAGGCGTGGTTGTGCCATAAAGCCAGTTATAAACTCCGCCGTGAGCCTTGCCATAAAGCTTTTCCGAGCCCCGCAAAACCTCATCCTCATAAATAATGATCTTACCTCGACAAACCCTTTTTGCCTCGGCAAGAAGCTTCTCCTGGTCTTTGCCGGCATGATGCAAAACATAGCTTAATAAAACGACATCAAACTCCCGATCGGCAAAGGGTAGGTTTAAGCCGTCAAAAAGAACGGTTGGCAAATCGGTCCGATTAAAATCAACCACGTCTGTACAAGTGACCTCTGCCTTGCGTTCAACCTGAATCTTTTTCGCTAAATAACCTGGGCCTGAACCGATATCCAAAACCTTGGCTCCTAAAGGGACGGCTTCAATCGCTTCAAAACGCTGCCATCTCAGGCTTTTTTTAAGAGCCGTCTCGCTAAGATTAGCGTAAACCCACTTACCCTTGCTTTCAATGTAGCGGATGGTTTTTAAAAACTTCTTCTTTGGGAGCTGAAAATCCCTGGGCAAATGATAAACCTCCTTCAAGCCCGTTTTTTGAGCCAGCTTAGCGGTTCTTTTTTTAATCAATCTCATTACTAAAAAAGGGGCAAAAATCACTCCCAAAAAAGGCACCATCCATAAAAGGGAGGTCAGGGTAAAAACAATAAAAAAAATGGTGTCTAAGATCACCGTCATGTGCCTATTTTAACTCAAAATTGTTAAAATTTCCACTGACATTTAACCAAATCAACGTGGTGCTGGTCTTTAAACTTAACTTTTTCAGCCAGGAGCTTTTTTCGCTGTTTTTGCCAGCCGCCGTTACCAAACCCCGGTGCTAGCCGGCCGTGACGGTTAACCACCCGATGACAGGGGATGATCTTGGGGTCCGGGTTTTTATGAAGTGCATTTCCCGTGGCTCGGGCTGATTTGGGATTGGCCATCTTTTTGGCAATCTGCCCGTAGGTAACCACTTTTCCCTTGGGAATCAATCTGGTCAACTGATAAACCTTCTCCGAAAAGGTCATTTCTTTCTTTTCTTTTTCTTTTTTTCTTTTTTCAGCTGACCCAGTTTCCACATAAACAACCTTGCCCTGCTTTTAACATTAGTGGCATCTTTAACAAAGTTTCTTGCCTCTTCAAGCAAGCTCCGGGGCAACTCCTTGGCTAGTTTCATGTAAAGGGCCTTATGTTTTAAATCATTAAACTCTTCTGCCAATCGGTAGCCGTAATCCTGAAATTCCCGGGAAACATATCTTTTTTCATCCCAAGAAAAATCAGTCAGAATATCCTTGACTGACTGAAACCTGCCTGTTTTATCCTTTTTAGCCATGATCTTTTCTTGTCGTAAAAATCGGCGCCAGAGCACCCAGAGCGCCAAGAAGGAAAATTGACCATAGAGGAAAATTCAGAAACACCACCAAGGCCGCTAAAGTTAAGCCGCTCACGGCGCCAATCCCTAAAGAAATTTCTCTAAAATAAAGGGCTCGGCCGGTACCGCCGGAAATTGCTTTTTTATAGGATTTAACGTCTAAAGGCACCTGAAACATTTGCTCGGTTACCCGGTAAACCCCGTCAATCCCAACAATAAAAAGCGGGATGCTGATGAAAATCCGGGCCAGCCAGGTGAGGCAATTGACAATCGCCCCCAACCTGATAACTTCTTTGTCCCCCGCCCGATCAACGATCAGGCCAATAAGGTAAGTAATGATGGCGGCCACCAAAACCGCGGCCGAAATGATCTCGCCGAAAATCAAGATTCGGCCCACCAAGATAAACAAAAAAACCGGCCAGATGGCCCCATAAAGAGCCGCCTCAAAAGCCCAACCCAAATAGCCAACCATCATTTTTTTGTGGGTTTTAAAAAGGTTAAAAACATTACTAATCCGGGCGTCCCGTCGGGGCTTGATTTCAGGCGAAAGAAGGGCAATCATCACTCCCAAGGCAAAAATGGCGCCGGCAATAATGAAAAGAGCTTGGTAGCCAAGTTTAAGAACAATCAAGCCGCCAAAAACTGGCGCCAGAACCCCCATTAAAACGTAAAGTGTCTGGCTAAGGCCGGTTTGTTTGCCAAAATGATTATGATCGCCTCTTTTAACAAAAAGACCATGATAGCCAAACCAAAAAAGGGCGGCATGAATCCCCCAGAAAATGGCCGCCAGAAACAAAAAAAGCGGCTGGTTTCGGCTAAAAATTAAAAAACCGATAAAGATAAAAAAAGGCAGGGTGGAAAGAATTAAGGTCCGCCGGTAGCCAAGCCTAAAACTGGCATTTTCCGCTAACGGCAGAGTTAAAAACTTCGCCAAATAAATTAAAAGCATATAAAGGATGACGGTTAAAATTGAATTTTTGATTGACATCCCCAGCCCTTGGGCGATGCCAAAAACATAAAGGGGAGAAAAAAGGCCTAAAAGTTCCACTGCCAAACGCCTGAGAGTAACCACCGCAATTACCGGACCGATGCCATCGGCGTGCAGATGAAGCCAACGAAAACCGGTTGAATAAATTAAATGTTTCATTTTTTAGTTAAATTGATTCTCGGCCTTTTCTAAGCCCTCATCAAGAGCAAGCTTCACGGCCTTGATTGTTTTTTTAAGCAAACGCTTAACTTGGCTTTTTTCTTTTTTTGTAAAAGGAGAAAGGACATATCTTTGGGCTTCCCGCTCATTAAGCTTATGCTCCGGCCAACCAATTCCCAGCCGAAACCTGACAAAATCATTAGTTCCCAACTCCTTTATAATTGAAGCCACCCCCTTATGTCCAGCCGCACCCCGGCTTCTAACGATTTTGATTTTACCTAAAGGCAGGTCCAGCTCGTCATGAACAACCCAAATATCTTCCGGTTTTATTTTAAAAAAACAGCTTGTTTTGGTTACGGCCAAACCGGAATTGTTCATCATTGTTTGAGGTTTGGCTAAAATTGATCCCTTTTGATCTTTGTAGATTTTGGTTCTTGCTTTTTTGATTTCCTGCCAAATTGTCTCTTCAGGACCTGCCAGCTGGCGCAAAAACTCATCCAAAACCATGAAACCAAGGTTGTGACGGGTTTTCTCATATTTTTTACCTGGATTGCCCAGGCCCACAATCAATTTCATTTTTCTTTCTTCTCTTTCATTTCTCTTTTAAAAGATTGACGACCTCTTCACTTGTTGTTTGGGGAAAGGTTTGGTAAAACTGGCCCACGGCCGCAAAAAAGAAGGGCTTTTCAAGACAAACCACCTCATCAACTAAGGGTGTTAACTTGGCCAGGGAATCAGGGGCCGCCACCGGGACAGCCAAAACGACTTTTTTTGGTTTTTGAGCCTTGATCCATTTAATGGCCACTTCAATCGTCGCCCCGGTCGCAATCCCATCATCGGTCAAGATCACCCTTTTTCCTTTAAGGTCAATCACTCTTTTTCTTTTGTTAAAAAGCCTCATCTTCCTTCTCACTTCCCCGCTTTTTACTTTTTTCTGATCATCAAGATATTTCTGATCAGCGCCTGTTCTTAAGGCCAAATCTTTGTTTAAAACCATCAGCCCCTTCGGCCCGACCGCGCCAATCGCCAGTTCCGGATTGCCAGGGGCGCCGATTTTTTTGGTCACCAAAACATCCAAAGGGCAATTTAAAGCTCTGGATAGTTCCTTGCCGACCACGACTCCGCCTCGGGGAATGGCTAAAACAAGAAGGTTTTTTTTATCTTTGTAAACTAAAAGCTCTTGGGCGAGTTTTTTTCCGGCTTCTTGGCGGTCTTCAAACATCCTTCTTATTTTACCTTTTAAAAACATTATTTTCCACCAAAAACCCACCCCCAATAAAGCCCTGACATTTTAGGCCTTAGATCTTATCGGGATGGGTTAAATCTTCCCTACCTGCTTCTGGGCAAAATCACCGATCCAGGGCAACTTAAATTCTTCCCCTTGGTAGGCTTTAAAAATCAAAATCAGCCAGAGAACGAAGCCGACAATCATTACCAGGGGTGAAAGGATCCAGCCAATCACCGGCACAAAAGAGAAAATCGTTAAAAAACCAAAGGTGATGATTGACTGCATCGCGTGGAAACGGACAAACTTGTCCTTCTCAATTAGAAGAAAAATGATTCCTGTTATCCAGCCAAGCACATAAGCAAGAGCTGCGGCCGTATTCCTGGGTAAACCGGTTCCTGAAGTTTCTGCCATTTATTTTTCACCTCCTTTCCCTGCCAAAGTTTGGCAAGTGAGTTCCTAGATTTATCGTATCACCAATCAAAAACTGATGTCAATAAGCTAAGGCTTTTCTTCTGGTTCCTTTTTCCCCTTTTCAAGTCTTCTTTTCGTTCTTATCTCGCCTTGAAGATATTTTTCTCTTCCCAGAAGCAATGGCTTTTGATCAAATAGTCTAAACAGCTCTTCAATTGTGGTTGGAGAATAGTTCCTTTCTTCTAGCTCTCTTTTTAGAATCCGTCTGTTCCTTGGGTGAACCAGAAAAAGGCACCCAAGCGAAATCAGTCTGAGTCGAAGATATGGCCATTGCTCCTCTCCTGAATACCGGGTCTTATCAGCCGACAGTTTAGCAAAATATCTGCCGGTCAAGTCTCTTTCAGTCTCAAGAATCTCTCTTTCAGAACCTAAATCAATTGAACCTAAATAGACTCTGGGCCCAATAATTTTTCTAATGATTAAGCTCTGTAAAACCACTTCTGCTTTTCTAATTTTCTTTTTTAACTGTTCATCTTCTTCTAAATATTCTGCCAAAGTCTTTCCTTGTCTTTCCCCAGATCGTTGGTCAGGCTCCTCTTCCTCTGATGGCTGTCTTTTTTCTGCTGCCTCAAAAGGCTCCTGTCCTGTCCTTGTTGTCGGCCACTGCTGCGCGGTTAACCAAAGACAGGCTTCCCTACTAAATGCCCCGGGATATTTGGCCATGACATCAATCATTTCCCCCCCAGCTTTAGCGAACAAACCTTCATCTAATGCTTTCCACACGGGTTCCATGCTTTTGCCTAGATGGCTAAAACCTTCAATCCTGCTGGTACCGAAAAGAGCTATATGAAAAACTCGCCAATCTGATTCTGTAAACGGACCTCCTTTTAAAACCCCCACGGCCTCCCCGAGCTTGGTATTAATCCATTCCCGGGCGCCAAAAAGATAGGCTAGCTTTTCAATCTTGATTCCCGGCAAAGGATTTCCTTCTGACGGACAAGTAACTCTTATCCCCTGGTCCCTTCTTTGTATTTCTGCTTTAATTATTTGGTTGGCTTGCTGCTCAATTGCCCGGCCTAAACTAGCCAGAACAATTGCTCGCTGTAAACCAAAACTTCTTTTAGGAAGAAAAAAGTTTAGGCCAACCGCGTAATTTCCGAGGCGGGAGTGCCAAACATCTAATAAAAGGCCGTGTCTATTTATTGGCGCCACAAAATTTTCAAATGATTGACAAAACATGCCTAAGCTTCTGTCCCTTGAAATTTTTCTAATTCTTTGGCCTAGTTTGCTCTTTTTAGAAATTTTAAGATAGCTTGATTCCTCTTCCAGACCTGCTCCGGCTTGATACCAATTTTTAATTGAATCTCCTTCTAACGTTTCTAAAAATAAATCCCAAACACTCCCTTCTCTTTCATCTTCCGGGTTCTTAATTGTCTTTTGGTGATGGCAAAGACAGATCAGGGAATCAACTAAACCAGGGGCAATTTTATCTATCTCGCCTAACCAGCCAGGAAGCTCTCCTTCTCCCCTCGCAAGTAACTGTTCTTGAGTTAAAGAACGAGAAGGGGCAGGTTTAGACCGAGAACCTTCTTTTCCAGACATTCTCAGAAAGATATCTTTATTTTGCTAAGTGGCCTGAGGGCAGAAAATAATCTTAAGCCGGTGTTTCCCTTCTTTTATTATATCAAAACAAAGCCATCTGTTTTTGTTTTTCTTTTTTCCCTTTTTCGCCCCAAATTTTAACCGTTCCAAAAACGCCGTCGTATCCTGGATCAACAAAGATTTCTCCTTCCCTTACCTTCTCAATTCCTTCGGCCACTTTTGGGCCGGAGATTTTTTCAATTTCTCTTTTTTTTGCTTTTAACAAAACCTCAAACTCTGAGCCGATTTGACCTGTTAACCGATTGTACTCTTTTTCAACCATTTGGCTTGAAACACCTACCTTTAAAGATTCGGATAAAATCTCTGTTAAAGGGACCATCATCTGATAAGGCGGTCTCTTTTTAGGTTGGAAGTCTGCGGGCCGATCCGCCAGTTCTTGGACCCGGTCCATCACTCCCACGGTTAAGCCTTTCCCACAAACCGGACAGGTTGTTCCCAGTTTCTTGGTTTCCTCGGGTGATTGTTTAACCTGACAGGCCCGGTGACCGGTATAGTGGTACTTTCCTTCCTGCGGGTAAAACTCAATCGTGGAGGCAATTTTACCTTTACTGATTGCCTCTTTTATTTTCAGGTAGTCTGGTTTTTTGTCTTTTCCAAGTTTGAAGATGGTTGCTTCCCGGCCTAGCTTTTGGAGACTGTGGGCATCAGAAAAGCTTAAAATGGCCCTGCTGTCCAGTTCTTTAATCCGCCAATTCATCGCCGGATCGCTTGAAAGGCCGGTTTCAATTGCCAGAATTTGGTCGGTGAATTTGCCAAAACATTCTCTCAGGGAATCAAAACCGGAGCGGGAGCCGTAAAGTGAGTACCAGGGGGTCCAAACATGAGCCGGGATAATCAAACAGTCAGGGGAAATTGAAAAA
>DATLAM010000032.1:0-3140 GCA_035527435.1 Bathyarchaeia archaeon | reverse complement strand
CACGATCGCCCCTTTTTGGCCGGAAAGAGCCTCAAAAGCGATTTTAGAAAGATCACCGTCAATTGAGAGGTGGAGGTCTTCTCCGGAAACCGGTTCGATTTTGCCGATTTGGCGGATTTTGTTATCTTGACTGTCAACCTCAAAAATCTCCCCGCCGTCCTGGCCCCGCAAAGTCTGATCGTAAGCCTCCTCTACTCCGGTTCTTCCCACGAAGGCTCCCAACTGATAAGCACCCCCTGAGACCTCTTCCTTATCAGCCTCGCCCAAATAACCCAAAAACTGGGCCAGGGCGGCCCCATAAAGATAGTCCCGGCCAACATCAACCCGGAGTCTTTCCGCTGCCTCTCCCCCTTGAGCTTCAATTTTTAAAGCCTCTTCCCGGGTAATCACCTCAAAACAATCCCCGTCTTCCGGCAAACAATCCTCTTGCCTGAGCCGGTAAATGGGCACGTTTCTGACCAGCGGCTGGCCGTGCCGGTCATAGATAATCCCCCTAGGGGCAGGTTCAACTACTTTCCGGATTCGGTTTCCTTCGGCAATCGCCCGGTTTTTAGCTCCCAAAATAACTTGAAGTTCAAAAAGACGGCCCAAAAGAGTTAAAAGACCAACCAATAAAAGGGCATAAAAAAGGTAAAGTCTGTTTTTGTTCATACCTTAAGCCTAATGCCCCCTTTTTCAAAACCAAGAGGGGAAAAATATTTAACCAAAGGCCGGATTAAAAAGGCTAAAAAAGCCAAAACCAACCCTTCCCGCCAATCAGGATAACCGCTGACAACCAAAGAATAAGCCAAAAAGCTCAGAAAGGAAAAAGCAGGCAAAAAAAGAGGGTAAAGGGGATCAAATTTCCTGGCATAAAGAGCTAAAAGATAAGAAGAGGTAAGAAAAACTAAACTAGAAAGACCCAAGGGTGTGCCTAACGCCAAATCAAGAAAAACCCCAGCCAAAAAAGCCACTATTAAAGTCTCTTTAATGGGCCGCAAAACCGCCCAAACCAAGACCCCCACCAAAACCAGGTTCAAAGGCAAAAAAGCGCCCTGAACAAGGCTAAGGAAAAAAAATAGAACCAAAATAAGATAACTTCTCATGGTTTAACCACAAAAACAAGCCGCAAAAGAGAATAATCAACCAGGGAATCAACTCTTGCTTTTTGATAAATGGCCGCCGTGGGCGGTAAGACCTCATCAATCTGACCAATAACCAGGTTGGGCAGCCAACCCTCCTCCCCGCTGGTAGTGACCAGATCGCCTTTTTGGATATCCTCCTCCTGAAGAACCCGGTCAAGGACAAGCTTGCTGCCAAACTGACCAAAGAGCAGACCCTGGGCCTGAATCCCCTGGGAACCAGGTCTTTTAATCGTCACCGGAATTTTGGAATTGGGGTCGCCAGGCAGCTGAACCAAGCTTTCACTTTCACCAGCGGAAATTACCCTGCCCACCAAAATATTCTCAGCCACAACCATCATTCCCTCTTCCACCCCACCCTTTTTGCCCAAATCAAGCTTCATCTTCTCGCCCCGGCCAACCACCTGGGCTAAAAGAAATTCCCATTGGGGCGGCAGAGGCGCCCCCAAAAGGCTTTTAAGCGCCTCGTTTTCCTCCAGGCAAACCGAAAGCCGGTTCTGATCAAGGGCCAACTGGCTCAGCCTACCCTCAAGGCCCAGCAATTCTTGATCTCGGCTTTTAAGATAAAAAGCTTGGTTTACCAGCTGGCCAGCGGACTGGCCAAAAAGATAAAGGGGGCGCTCAAGAGCAGCAATCGGCCGGCCAACCACTCCCCTCACAGAAACCAACCAACCCCCCTGATTGGAAAAATAAAAGAGAAGGGAAGCAATGACTAAAAATAAAAAGAGGAAAAAATCCTTTCTTGAATGATCTCTACCCATGGCCTGATTTTACCACAAGTTTTAAGGAGACAGCTCTTGCCAGGAATAGGAAACTCCCCAAAGCTCTCGAGGGGCATTAATCCAAAGATCGGGCCGAAAGATAAAAACCTCACCCGGAGTGGTGTTGTTTCGCAAATCAGTAAAATCCCGCTGAAGGATAATATTCCCGCCAACAAAACTGCCGGCGGCCGAAAGCCCAACCTCGGAATCATCACCCACACTGGCAACCGTAAGACTGCTGCCCACAAAAACTCCTTCCAAAGTAGTCACTCCCGAATCAACCGTGATATCCCCGCTAACAATCAACCCCAGAAAGCCTCCTTTAACAACAGTAATATTTGCTTCAATTGAAAGATTGCCGGTAACTAAAATAACCAATTTCTCACCAGAAGCCACACTCCAGTCATCATCAATCGCCTGATCACCGGTTAGTTTGTAAATCCCTTCAGCAGGCTTGCCATCAGCCAGGCTGGGGGTTTCTTCCCGATAATCATCAACCAGGCTGTCAAAATAAGGATAAAAGGAGCTCTTGGAAGACGAATTAGCCAACCAACCAAAAGAATCTTCGGAAGCCGAACCATCCTCGCCAAAGGTATAGCTGTCCCCGTAGGAAACCACCCCCGGATAACCCCCATCACCTTTAAGGGAGCAATAAGGGCCATCGGCTGCCAAGGAAGGGATTGGATCAGTCAGCCCCCCTTGAGCATGAACATCCCCACCCCGAGTCTGAAACCAAGGATCCTCAATTTTAGTTAAACCCAGATTAGCCGTTTCTTCCTCTCCCGCAGCTAAATCCACTTGTTGGGTTGGGCAATAAACCACATCAGCCGTGTAATCAGGAGGAGGCGTGGTCATCATCACCGTATAGGTGCCCACATCAATATCCTTAAACTCATACGTCCCATCCGGACTGACATCAATTGGCCCGTAGGACTCGGGTCCAACCACCTGTACCCGACCTCCACCAACCCCTTCACCCGAAACCGGACAAGAATTACCTTCATAAACCGTGCCTTTAATCGTTCCTATGGGCAGGACGTAATTAACCGTGGTTCCGCACCAAACATCACCAATTCTTGGATCTGAGTCCTCTGATAGCGCCTTAATTTGTCCAGAAGTCGAGAGCAGGGTTAAATCGTAAGCATGTTTTCTTGTACCATCCGGATTAGTCTGTGGAGAATCATCCGTAATTAAACTTTGCCCTTGTTCTCCGTATATGAAATTGTCGTTAGTGCCGTCAGCATAAATTTCCAGCCAC
>DATLAM010000031.1:0-4282 GCA_035527435.1 Bathyarchaeia archaeon | reverse complement strand
TTGTCTTCTATTAAGCCATAATTTTATTGCCCTGATTTTGATGCCTTTTTATTTTGCTTTTGTTTTTTTCCTTCTTTGGCAGGAGGAAATGAAAAAAAAGATAAGTCTTTTAATCTTAACCTCTTTTAGCCTGTTTTTAGGCCTAACCTGTTATTTTTGGCTACCGGCGCTTTGGGAGAAAAAAGACACTTTGGTGGACACCATTTTGATCCGTGAACTGGCCAGCTACAAGCTGCACTTTGTTTATCTGCGCCAACTGTGGAATTCGCCTTGGGGTTATGGAGGCTCAATTTTTGGGCTGGAGGACGGTATTTCCTTTGAAGTCGGCAAGCTTCATTTGATTTTAAGCTTATTGGCTGGAATTTTAGGCCTTTCCCTTTTAATTAAGAAAGAAAAGGGCGGTTGGCTTATCAGCTTCTTTTTTGGCCTGTTTGCCTTTTCATTATTCATGACCAGTTTTCACTCCCAATTTATTTGGGATTTTCTGAAGCCCTTGTGGTATCTCCAGTTTCCTTGGCGGTTTTTGATTTTCTCTGTTTTTTTTGCCTCAATTCTTTCCGGGGGAGTAATCAGCCATCTTTTCAGCCAACTCAAAAAAAGGGTGAGGCTTAAATGGTTGATGTTGGTTGGGGTGGGTATTTTAGTGATCTGTCTGAATAAGGCCTACTTTTTACCCGCTTCCTATCTTGAGGTTGATGACCACTATTATACTTCTGAAGAAGACCTGAAGTGGCGAGTCAGCGGCTTTTCCTTTGAATTTGTTCCTGAAGGGGTTGCCACGCGGCTGTCCGATATTGGGACGACCCAGCTGGACATTTCCCAAGATGAAATTGGTAAAACCTCTTTTGAGGTTTTGGACGGCGATTTGGAAGTTGAAGAAACAATAAACTTTCCTCATAAAAAGGTTTTCGTTACCAATGGCAAGGGGAAATTGAGAGTTAATGTTTACAGTTTTCCTGGCTGGAAAGCACGGATTGATCAAAAGGAGGTTGGGATAGAAGAGACAGGTAAGCTGAAACTGGTTACTCTTGACGTTCCAGAAGGGGAGCACCGGGTGGAGGTAGTTTTTACTGACACGCCGGTTCGAAGGACAGCCAACTTGGTTTCCCTGATGTCAATGGCGACTTTATTTTTAGCGGGAGGCTTAGGTGTCAAAAAGAGTTTTCAATAAAACCAATCTTCTCAAAAAGATTATCTTGGGGATAATTTTTTTGCTTTTGATTATTTTTGCCTGGCAGACCCTTCAATCTCATATTTTCAACGTCCATTTTGTTGACGAGGATGAAAACATCATGGCCGGCTATTACCTGGCCCAGGGCCAAAAACTTTATGGGGATATCTTTTCTCACAAACAGCCGATGCCGGCTGTTTATAGCAGCCTGGTTAATAAGGTTTTTAAGCCCGACTCGTTGTTTTTATTAATCAAAAAACACCGGGAAGCTGTTTTTTTCTACTCGGCTTTATGGTGGTTAGTCTTTTTGTATTTTTTGGGAGAGGTGGGGCTTGCTTTTTCCTTGGTAATAGAGATAGTTAAAAGATTTTTTCTAGGCGATCTTTTCTTGGGCGAATCCTTGGTGATTTATCCTCTTGTTTTTGTTATTGCCTATCTTTGGAAAAAAGAATTTACTAAGGTGAACACTAGCGGTTGGGAAAGAAACCTTTTTATTTTCAGCCTGATATTGATTTGTTTTCAACTGATTACCCTGATTCCTTTTTCCGCCATTGTGATTTTTTACCTTTTGGTCAAGGAGAGGTTTCAAAAAAAGACAATCTTGTCCCTGACTTTAATTTTTGCTCTTCTTTTCCTTGTTTTTGCCCCCTTTGTTGACTACCAGGACTATTTTTTGAACACCAAAGCAGCGCTGGCGAGCCATTATCTTGAGGATACGCTTGATCAGGGACTGCCGCGGCTTTTCAGCTATTCTTTTTTCAAGCCGGTGGTGGCTTTAATTGCGCCTGTCAAAGGAGATTTTGGCTTTTTTATCAAAGTTCTATCCTTTTTTTATTTTCTTTCTCTTTTCTATTTGCTTGTAAAAGAAAAGAAAAGGTTATTTTTAATTTTTACCTTTTTCCTTTTAGGAACAACGAGTTTGCGACTGGTAGACCCCCAAGCTGTTTTATACGAAGGTTTTCATGGCTTTCCCTGGCTGGCAGCGATCGTTATGCTCACGCTTGTCCAAATTAAAAGAGGCGTTCTGCTAAATTGGGAGCCGGCCAAAAGGAGAATACTGGTTTTTTTAAGCCTGGTGTTGGTGCTCTTAATTTTTACCCTAACTGGTCAATTTTTCTTCAGAGAATATTTTCGCCAACCAGACCCTTTCCGTGATTTTCAGGTCCACTTTTCTTACCTTCAAGGGGTGGGCGGAACCATTAAAGCCCTTTCTTCCCCGGATGACAGACTAATGGTTATCCCCGTGGAGCAACTTTTATATTTTGAAAGCGGCCTGAAACCCCAAAACCGCTTTCTTTATACCTATGAGTGGATTTTTTGGAACGAAGAGCTAAAAAAGGAGATTAAAGCCAATCTTGAAAAGAACCCACCAGCTTTTGTTTATTATGACTACACCAGTGTTGGTGAGGATGCCAAGGCTGTTTTTGACCCTATTTTTAAAAGCTTCGTTCAGTTGCGCCATGGTAGCGACCCGTCACCGCTCTTGATAAGTGAGGATGAGCTGGTTGACCTTGATCCGGAGCAGATCGAAAGGATCAAAAACTTTGGCTTCTTTTTTCCAGAGAAAGAATGAAAATGTGTTAGAATAGGGACATGGAAGAGATTGATTTGGCGACGATCAAGAAGCGCTCAGTTGCCGGGGTCGTTGCCCTAACTTCCCGCACCTTTTTTCTCCAAATCATCAACTTTGCTTCCATGTTTCTTTTGACTGTCTTTCTGGCGCCGGAAATTTTTGGTATCTTTTTCGTGGTCACCGCCGTAGTTAGCTTCCTGAATTATTTTTCAGACATTGGCTTGGCAGCGGCCCTAATTCAGAAAAAAGAAGAACTAACTCAGGAAGACCTGAAGACTACTTTTACCATTCAGCAAGGTTTGGTGATCCTCTTGGTAATTTTGGCTTTTCTTGGCTCCTCCTGGTTTGCCGGCTTTTATGGTTTAAGCCCGGCTGGTCTTTTGCTTTTTAAGGCCTTGGTGATTTCTTTTTTTCTTTCCTCTTTAAAAACGATTCCTTCTGTTCTCCTTGAGAGAAAGCTTGATTTTAATCGTTTAGTCATTCCTCAGATAGGAGAGACAATTTTATTTAACCTTGTGGTTGTTTTTCTTGCCTGGAAAGGGGCAGGCATCACCAGTTTTACTTGGGCAGTTTTAGTTCGGGGAGTAGCTGGCCTGATTCTTATTTATCTTCTTTCTCCTTGGATGCCCGGGCTGGCTTTTAATCGGGCCAGCGCCAAAAAGCTGCTTTCTTTTGGGATTCCTTTTCAGGCCAACAGTCTTTTAGCTCTTGTGAAAGACGATCTTTTAACAGTCTTTTTGGGCAAGGTTTTGCCTTTTTCCCAGGTTGGCTTTATTGGCTGGGCTCAAAAATGGGCCAATATGCCCCTCCGTTTTATTATGGATAGCGTTATCAAGGTTACTTTTCCGGCCTATTCCCGGCTACAAGACAACCTTTCTGCCCTGCGCGCCGGGATTGAAAAGGGCCTTTTTGCCGTTTGTTTTTTTACTTTCCCGGCCTTAACGGGCTTGGCCCTTTTGGCCTCGTCACTGGTCCAGTTTTTACCCCGCTACATGAAATGGCAACCGGCCCTTTTGGCCCTTTACTTTTTTTGTCTTCAAGCTGCTTTTGCTTGTGTCTCAACGACGTTAACCAACACCTTAAACGCCACCGGTAGAATCAAGACCACCCTGAAGCTGATGATTGGCTGGACAGCCTTGACTTGGATTTTAACTCCCATCTTTATTTATTTGTGGGGCTACAGCGGGGTTGCCCTGGCAGCATTTTTAGTTTCCACCACTGTTTTTCTGCCAATTTGGCTGGTTAAAAAAATCGTTGGCTATAATCTTTGGGAAAATGTGGGCAAGCCTCTTTTGGGAGCCTTAATTATGGGAATAGTTCTTTACCTGGCCATCCCTTTGGTGGTTAAAGGGTTGTTGGGGATAGGCCTGATAATCATTTTGGGTGTTATAATTTACTCAGTCATAATGCTTCTTTTGGCCAAAGAGAAGATTCTTGAAGCGGCTAATTTGGCTTTAGGAGCGATTAGAAGATGAACAAAATCTCGGTTTGCCTGGCTACTTTTAATGAAGAGAAAAATATTAAAGACTGCCTGGAGT
>DATLAM010000030.1:0-24603 GCA_035527435.1 Bathyarchaeia archaeon | reverse complement strand
GTGGCTGTTGGCTCAGTCCCTCCACCCGTACCGTTTTCGTCGTCCAAATCCTGGTCAGTAGTGGTTGGTGTCGGGGTGGCTGTTGGCTCCTCGCCGCCTCCTACTCCGATAGGGGTGGGAGTAAGTGTCTGAGTGGGAGTGATTGTTGGTTGGGATTCAGCATCAGCAATCAAATAGGAACTGTCAGTGGCGCTAACGAGCAAATTTTGACCTTTCTCTCCAAGCCCGCCAATCAGAGACAGGGATTTATCGATGACAACCGTGCTTGTTCCCGGCGCGACCCCCTTGAAAGTGATTGAGACAAGTGCCCCTCCGCCTTGTTGGGCGTTTTCTTGGGTGGTGTAAAGACTATAGATTATCTTTCCCAGATCATTATTAATGTTTTTATTTAGTTCCTGGGCACCCGGAAGGAAGCTTCCCATGGTAACCTCTACCCCCTCTAGAATCGAAGGATCATAATTTAAGATTATGTCGGCGCTGACAATTAAGTTTTCTCCGGTATCGATATTGACATTTAAGGTAAAGACTTCATCAACCTCGTAATCTTCCACTTCTGGGAACAAAGAAAGAACAGTCGCTGGGGCGGCCCTTAATTGAATTTCTTGTCTTTTTTTAACCAGAAAAACACCAACCGGGATAGAGGCAAGCATGACAAGAAGGATAAAAACGGCCAGGACTTTTCTCTTCATTTTCTTGTTTATTGTTTCCTTACCAGTATAAGATATTTTCCTGCATCTGGCAATTGGATGTCAACTCTTTGGTCTTCTTTAGCCGAAACCAAGGTCTTTTTTCCAATCCAAATTGACCCCTGCTGGTCTCCTGTTTTGGCTTTAAAAGTTAGGGAAACTAAAACCCCTTCTTCTTCAGCGGGTTCTAGTGAACCAAGGGCGTAAAAAACTTCACCTTTGACCAGGTCAATCTTTTGGGAAAATTCTTTAGCTGAGGCAAAAAACCCGCCAGGTTTAATATTTTCCAGCTCTAAAGCCTGGGGATTAAAGGTGATAAAAAGATCAGCGGCAAGAAGCTTTCTTTCGCTTTCAGCTAAAACGTTAACCGTAAAACTTTCGCCTTGATAAACGGTTTTTTCTTTGGGATCAAAAGAAAGGAACAGCTTAGGAGAAATTTCTTTTTTAGGCAGGGGAACCATCTCCAAAAGGCTGAGTTTTTCCGGTAAAGACCATTTACCGCTTAAACTCCAACCAACACAAAAGAGAGCTAAAATTGAACCTAAAATGACCATCAGAACGGGGATTAATTTTTTGCTCATGAATCTCCTTCTAGGAAGTAGTTTTCGATTACCAAGCCAATATCTAAGGCATTGACTGAACCGTCAAGATTAAAGTCAGCCGGACTGTTGGCTGGCGTATCCGGCCAGTAGTGTTCAATAACAATAGCCAGATCAAGCGCCTCAATTCTGTTGTTATCATTAATGTCTCCGGCTAATAGGCTAGTTCCGGAAAAATCTTGGCTATTTTCACCCTCAGCCAGAGTGATCCCTTCAAACTTCTTTTGTAAATGGGCCCAGCCCTTAATGTAAAGATCGTAAGTGCCCGGGGAGATATTCATTATCCTACCGCTCCAAACGCCGCTTTGGTTACTGTTAAAATTAACAGTTTCCTCATGAGCTGTTTCTGACTCGCCGGGTTTTTTAAGCGTAATTTTTGCTGTTTTGACTGGTTTTTGGTTATTGATCCCTTGGAATTTAACTTGGAAATCAAGATTAACTGTGTTTGGCACTTGGGTGGGGGTTGAGGTTGGGGTAGCTGTGGGGGGTAATGGGGTAGGAGTAGGCGTTGGCAGTGGCGTGGGGGTTGGCTTAGGTGAAGGTGTAGGCGTAGCGGTGGGAAGAGGAGTGGGGGTGGGAGTTGAGGTTGCCGCAGGGCCACCTGTTGGCGTTGGTGTTGCCGTGGGAGGTATTGTTTGAGTGGCAGTCGGAACAGTAGGAGAGGCAAGAGCAATGTCTGGTGCAGGCGAAGACCCACTGACAGCAAAATCAGCCGAGGCGGTGCCTTTTTCTGCGGCCTGAATCTCAACTAAAACCCGGTCTTGGTTATCAAAATTAAAAAAATTTCCCAAACCGGAGGACCTCGCGTTTTTAAGGTCGACTACCCAGCCCTCATTGGCCCTGGTAACGGTCGACAATAAGGCCGATTGGGTATCAGAACCGTCTTTTTTAAGCCTAACATAAGCTAAAGCGTTGCCAATAATATTACCAGTTTGATTTTTAATGTAGCCATAGGCTGGGTGAGGGTTGCCGAGAAGGTCAAGTGTTTTGGGTGTTTTTTGTTCTTTGGCAGCGCCGCCTCTGACCCAGCCGTCACCGGCCACATTAAGACCAAAAAGATAGGGCCCGGATTTAATTTTGAAATAGTAGGTGGTATCGGGATTCAGATAAAAAATGGAAACATGATGGGTGGTTGAAGAAACATCTTCGCCACCCCGATCGTCATAAGCGGTTTGGTTAAGACTGTTTTGGGCGGTTCCGTATTCTACCCAACCAGTGGTGTCGATAAATTGGTAGGCATCATTCATGGAAACAGAAGCCCAGGAAACAGAAAAACCTCCGCCGTGAAGATTGGTGATTTTTACTTTGGCCGGTCTTGCTTCAGGTCCCACCGCCCTTCCTTGATAACTTTGCTGTTGTTTAGTGAGAAAAATTGCTAGAGGAAGGGAGATAAGGATTATTAAAAAACTGGCGAGGCTGATTAGCTGTTTTTTGGAAAGCTTTGAAAGAAAAATGGGTTTTTTCAAAGAAATCATTAAGGTGTCCAATTACAATTCTTACTTACATTTATAAAGTAATTTTGGTTGTTTTGCAATCCAAAATTTCTTCCTCCAAAACCGGCAACGTAATCTTGCCAAAAATTATCAGCCTTCCCGGCAAGTTTTATCTTGAAGAAATTCAGAAAAAGCTTCACAAACCCCAAATCATCTCTTGATTGCATTTTAGATAATAGCTCTTCCCATTTTCAAAACCAAAATTAACTCCCCCAAAATTCCTCACATATGGTTTAAACCAGAAGTTTTGTTTACTAACGGCTATCGGGCACTCTGGAGGAATATCCGAAGCCTTTTTGCCCGAGATGTCAGCCCAGGTAATCTCATTCCAGCCAAGAGAGAGAGATAGAGAAGGTGAAGCTTTTTGGCAAAGAATTTTGACCGAATAGGGCAAAAGAGTCAAGCTAGCACTCCGGTTAATAACCAATAGCTCCTCGTTCGAAAAGAATTCTTTCACGGTATATTGATCAGAAAAGCCAGGGATAGTGACATTTTGCGAAGAGGGTGATTCATTAACAACAAAAACAAAGGTTTCGTTGTTTGTTTCTTTAGCCAAGACAACAACTTGACTATTGTTGGAGATAAACTCTGGATTAATGTGACCGAGAAGTCCCAGTTCCAATTGTTTTAATTCGTGAGAGATTTTTTTCAAGTCACTAAAGATTTGGGTTTCTCTCATTCCATCACCATTTTTCTCGCAGACCGGATTACCACCACACTCTTTTTTATTAACGATTGCTAAACCATAATAGAAAATACCAGTGGCTCCCGGAATAATCTGGTCACTTACTTCTTGCTTGTGAACCAGGGCGTCATAGGTCATAAACCTGATTTCTGAATAATTTGGTCTTCTGCCAGAAAGTCCCTCAATGTCACCCCAACCAAAGCCCTGAAGTACCATCCAAACAGGACCCCTGGGAGTCAGAAGCTCGCTTGACCATTCAGTAAAAAAGCCAACATCTTCTAGCTCGTAGTCACTTCGGCCGACTGGGTAAACATCAACCCCGCTAACATTAGTATTGGTGTTTATGTTCCAGGGTATCGCACAAGGGCCACCGGTGCCCACTTTGGGCCAGTGGTTGTGCCAAAGGGGATGGTTGGTATCTAAATTTTTTAGGGTTTGGTATCCAGGAAAATTTTGGTTAACTTTGTTTGGATCAAAAAGACTATTGCCGTTATAGTACTTATAACAGGGTTCATCTATTCCTTCCCAAGCAAGCAGGAAGTTGGCATTTTTGTAATTGGCGATGAGCGTTCTCAGTTTGGTATCTTTATCAACGGTTAAAGAACTATTAATAGTAAGCCAAGCTTTAAGGTTGTGGGTGGACAAAAAAGCATAGTCTTCAGGAGTCTTACTGATGACGTCAGTGTCAACCAGGCGAACCAGATTAAATCCTGCTGTTTCTGGGTCGGAAATTTCGGCAAAGAAGTCTTCTGGTAAATTAGGCATTTGTTCAGTAAATAAGCCTATTGGGAAAAAAGGCTCACCGTTAATTAAGGCAATTCTATCCGCTCGAAAAGAAACAACATTGCCATTTTGAGCAAAAACTTTGGTATCGAGAGAAATCTGAAAACCAAAAAACAGGAGAACAAGGAGCGATATTAAAATTTTTTTACCCATTTTACTTCAAAGGCTCCAGACAACTACCTGATTACATTTTAGATAATATATTTTCCCACCCTCAAACTCAAAATTCAGCCCACCATAATTCTTCACATAAGGTTTCCACCAGGAGTTTTCTTTAGCCACGGCAATTGGGCATTCGGGAGGAATATCTGAGGCTTTAATTCCCGTCACGGCGGGCCAGGTAATCTCATTCCAGCCTTCTAAAAAAATAAAACTTTCTCCTAAAGGAAGCAGGGCTCTCAATTGCTCAATTGGAATCTGCATTAAATAAAGGTCTCTGAAAAAGTGATTTTGGGGATCGTTTTGGTCGGCCATATTAAAATCATTGGCATCAAAATAGAGATACAATTGATCTTGTTGGGGATCTTTAACAATTCCCGGTACTCCTGCATGGCCTCGAAACTGACTTGATTGTTGATTGTAAATATCAAAATCTTCATAAGGCTTGGCGGGGCACGGATAATTTTCATCAACCATTACCAGATATTTCTTTTTACTAATATCCCAATTGAAAGGATCTTGAGTTCGGTAAACCACTGTTCCTTGTCCCCCTCGGCAGGCACACCCGCAACCAATCTTCAAATAATTTCCAAAAAGAAACCAAGAATTAGAAGGCTGATCGAAATAGAGACTGAGGTTTTCCACCATTTCTTCCGGCGGAATAATAATATTGTCATTCTTGCCTGGGGGATTTAATTTTTGATAAGGACCCAGGATAGAACTCGCTCTGGCTAAACCTACCCCAAATCCTCGATCTCCATGTCCGGTATAGAAAAGAAAGAATTGACCATCTTTTTTGAGCAGACTAACAAAACTTGTATTGAAGATATTGTCCCAATAGTCATCTTCTATTCCTCGTGGCAAAAGAGGTTTATCATTACTTGAAGTAGGGTTTAAAGTTCCGTCACCTTTAAGTTTAATCCAGGAACCATCGAGGGTTGTCGCTCTTGCCAAACCAATTCGGTAGTCACCTCCAACTTTAAATAAGGGTTCATCAGGATTATAGACACCGGCAGAGGCGAGGTAAAACATATAGTAGTAATTTCCTTCTTTGAAAATACAAGGTGAGCCAATGCTGTATGTCTCCCACCACCTTATCACACCTTCAATTTTTACGGGTTTTTTTATCCATGGACCAAGGGGAGAGCGTGATTTAGCCACGCTAATGGTATTAACAACATAATTTTCTCCTCCTACCTCCTGACCATCATAAAATAAGTAATACCAACCTGATGTTGAATCATAATATGGGTAAGGTTCTCTTTGGCCAAAATAGTCATTGCCAGACTTCCAGGTTTTTGTTTGTCTTTCACCATTATCCAAGACCCAATATAGAGTATCTTTAGTGACCACTTCAAAAGATCCTGTTATGGTGTAAACGTCAATTCCGTCAGTTGGAGGATGAACATAATACTCCTTCCATAAATCTTTGAGCGTTCCACTTTCAAAAACTTTGGAGTTTGCCCTTAATCGCCAGTAATTACCACCTTTAGTGATCAAAGTGGTCCAATCTGAGAAATAAACTTGGGTATCAATTCCATCCGTGGGTGGAATATTGGTATAATCTTGCCAGATTTCCGCTAGCGTGCCGCTACTCCATTGGTTTGTTCCCAGAGACTTAAGCCACCAGCTGCCATTTTTGGTGACAATCCAAGACCCATCGGGAGTTATCGTCCAGACGTCAATTTTTTCAATCGGAGGATGATTAATTTCGCTTCCCCAAAACTGGGTCAACGAACCACTGACAAATTGATTGGAATCTTTTGCCAGATACCAATATTGATTATCTTTGACGACGTAACTGTTGCCGTCAATGAAAACTTGAGCATCAAGATTGCTTGTTGGCGGGATGTTTTCATATTCCTGCCAAACCTCAGCTAAGGTTCCTCCCCTATGGATAACTGGACCCGAGACTGGAAATAAAGATGAAGCTTCAATCCAAGAATTAAATTTTGGTTTACCAGACAGCAGGAATATTAATAAGATAAAGATTAAAATTATAAAAACAGAAAGTCTTAAGATTTTCTGTTTCAAGTTGAAGGTCATTTTGTTTTAAGAATTAAATCTGGTGCTTTTTTTAAAGAGTCCAAACAACTTCCTGATTACATTTTAGATAATATATTTTCCCACCCTCAAGCTCAAAATTCGCTCCACCAAAATTCTTTACATAAGGCTTAAACCAGAAGTTTTGTTGGGAGACGGCAATGGGGCAAGCATCAGGAATATCTGAGGCTTTTTTACCGGCGACATTAAGCCAGGTAACCTGATTCCAGCCAGGAGAAAGAGACAGGGAAGGGGGAGAAGGCGTGGGAGTGGCAATAGCGGAACCCCCCGCCTCAATTTTAAGCTCATCAAAAAAAGCCTTGGTGGCTCCGGTGGTTCGACTGGCTGCCTCGGCGACATTTTTGTATGCCCAGCCAAACTGGAATTCTTTTTCAATGTATTGCCACTGGTTCAACCTGGAACTATCAGTCAAAACAGAAAAATCGGTGGAGCCGCCTTGGTTTTTAATCCCTCTAACATAAAGGTAAGCCTTGCCGTTTTCCGATGTTTCTTTAAGGTATACCCAGCCTGAAATTTTGTAGACTTGAGGGGGTTGCAAAAAGATGTCTTGACGCCAAACATCGGTGCCTACATCGCTTTGGACCAAGAGGCTCTTAGCTCCATCTTTAACCGGGCTAGAAACAGCCTGTCCGTGAAGAGTATTATTGTAGGCCTGCCACTCTCGCCAATAAAACAACCCCTGTTCAAAGCCAGGGTTTTTAAAAATTTCTTGACTGACATTTTGGCCGCCAAGGCCAGCCGTTAGGCTGCCTGCTTTTAATCTTTCCAGCTCGATAAAATCCCAAAGAGTGACTTCACCTGGAACTACCTGGTTATCAGAAAGAATAATTTTGACTGTCTTTATTTCTGGAGGTGTTTTAAATTCAATCCTAAATCGGGTCCAATTATGGTATTTGGCGACAAAATCAAGCCTACTGCTGGAATCAACCTCTTTTTTTTCTTTGAAGCTAATTAGGCTATTCCCGGCGGCATCAATGACCTGAACGTCAGCATGGGCTGCCTCGTAAGGAGGGGTTTGTTTTTTGGCATAAACGTCAAGGTGGTAAAAGCTTCTGGGAGAAAGAGAGATTGTCTGGGTGACGACATTCTGGGACGATCCTTTTTTCATATAAAGAACTCTGTTGCCGTGAGGGACGCGAGGTAATTTTCCGGGGGTGGTAAGACCAACCGCAGCGGTGTCTTTATAGGTGATTTGACCCCCGCTCCCGGGTCGAAATTCCCAGCCATCAGACTGCTCAAAGCTGGGGTTGGAAACATAAGTTAAAGCATCATTTCCGTCGCCTAAAAAAGAAGTCTGGCGATCGAGGTAGTAGTGTCGAACAAGTTTATTAATCCAAGTGATTGTTTCTGGCCGGGTGAGGGCGTAAGAATAAAAAGCAATGCCTGGTAGATCTTTTAGAATTGAGGTATTTCTAATATAGTGAATTTCGGCGTCAAGGAAATCAGGAAAGTCAACCGAGGGATCGCGATCGTAAGCCCAATCTTCGGTGTCAGCCGTTCCCAAGCCAATGACCGTTTTTGCCAGGACACCTTCACAGCTTTTTCCTTGACAGGCGTTTTTTAAGTTGAGGATACGGTTTTTAAAATATTTACTAAAATAGTAATCTCTTCTACTTTGGGGCGTCAATTCGGGAAGATAGATTTCATATATCATCCGGTCGGCATAATTTTTAATATAAGTAAGGGTTTTAATTGAAAGGCTAGTTCCTTCCTCGGAGCCAATACAACAGCCCCAAACAAAAATCAATCGGTCGGGGTAATTTTGTTTGACCCGTTTTAAAGTTTCTAGTTTAATTCTTGTCCTCCGGCTGTTTTCATCTTCAGTCCAAAGACCGATCTCGTCAACCGCAAGGGCTTTATAGCCTCCTGGAAGAAAACCGTCCAAATCGTTGGTAAAAGCACTTTCCCAGAGGTCAACATTATATTGAACACAGGCCTCAAAATTAGCTTCGTTATTGACACAATCCAGATCGTTCCACCAATAAGTATGGCCGGTTCTGGGAAGAGAGGGGACGTGGAAAGCAGGCAGAACGCCCTTTTCAATGAGAATTTTCACCCCTTCTTTTGCTTCTTGGGGGTAATTTATCGAGACTCGAGACTCGACCACATTGGGGACAGGAGTCTCTCTTTCTTCATTAAGCAAGGTAGGCTCAAAAACGCTATCAAATCCTCCATAACTTAAAATTAGCGGATTGGGAATTGGTGGGGGAGCGGCTGAAACAGGTTTTATTTTTGGCTTGTTTCTGGCCAAGAGCAAGCTAATGACTAATAAGCTCAAAAGAGAGGCTATTCGTTTTTTCTTCCCCATTTTTATTTTTATTAGACCAAAATTTTAAACCACCGCTGATCGCATTTAAATTATAATAAGTTCTTCCTTTTTTTTCAATTTTTTCAATGAAGTTTATTTTTATAATAAATTTTTTGACACCTTTTTTGGGAGTTGAGCAGAAAAAACAATTAACCTCTTGACAAATATTAGCAGTTATGTTATAAGAGTGCTAATTATGTCTGAGTTGACTGACCGACAGACTAAAATTTTAAAGGCGATTATTGAAGAATACATGAAGATTGCCGAGCCGGTGGGCTCAGAGGCTTTGGAGAAAAAGCATGAACTGGGAGTTTCGCCGGCAACAATCCGTAATGAGATGATTGCCTTGACAAAAGAAGGCTATCTTAAACAGCCTCATACCTCAGCCGGCAGAACGCCGACTCCGACAGCCTTTAAATTCTATGTTTCTACTTTAATGAAGGAAGAAAAGCTTTCGGTAGCCGAAGAGGTGGCCGCCAAAGAAAAAGTTTGGGATGCCCGGTATGATTTTGACAAGTTGATGCAGGAAGTTACCCGAGCCTTGGCAGAGAGGACTCGGGCCTTGGCAGTTGCCGCCACCAAGGAAGGCGATGTTTATCACGCCGGCTACGCAAATATTCTTGAGGCACCCGAATTTTACGATATTGATGTGACCAGGACAGTTCTTTCCATGCTTGAAGAGGTGCAAAGCCTTTTAGGTCTTTTTGAAAAATCGTTTGGGGAAGAGCCAATCCATCTTCTTATAGGTGAGGAATTGGGCTATGATTTTTTAGAGCCTTGCGGGATGGTTTTTACCCATTTTGAAGCTGGGCCTGAAAGAAGTGGTTCTCTGGGTGTGATTGGCCCGTCTCGGCTTTATTATCCGCGGATTATCCCCACTGTCCGCTATTTTGGTAATTTAATTGAAGAACTGGCAAAAGGGGTTTAAAATGGGTGGGAAGTTGACTAAGTCTCAACTTGAAGAAAGACTAGTTGATTTAGAGAATAAATGGAAGCGGGTAGCGGCTGATTACCGCAACCTTGAAAAAAGAATTGAGAAAGGCAAAGCGGATTTGGTTAAATTCGCCAATGCTTCCCTAGTTGACAAATTGCTAGCGGTTTTAGATGATTTAGAACGGGCGGAAAGACATTTGAAAGACAAGGGTTTAACCATGGCCGTTAATCAATTCCGGCAGGTTTTAAAAACGGAAGAGGTTGAAGAAATTAAAGCATTGAATGAAAAGTTTGATCCGGAAACAATGGACTGTGTGGGGATTTGCCAGGGGCCGGAAAACGTGGTGGTAGAAGTAAGCCAGAAAGGTTACCAGCTGGCAGATAAAGTTTTGCGCCCGGCTAAAGTCCGGGTTGGCAAAGGAGGCAAAAGAGCATGAGTAAAATTATTGGCATTGATTTAGGGACTACCAACTCCTGTGTGGCGGTGATGGAGGCCGGCAAGCCTAAGGTAATTCCTTCGGCTGAAGGGCGAAACATCATCCCTTCCGTTGTTGAGCCGGTGAAAAATCTGGTGGGCGAGGTGGCCAAGCGCCAGATGATTTTGAATCCCGACAACACAATCTATTCTATTAAACGGTTGATGGGTCGGCGCTTTACCGATAGTGAGACCAAAAAAAGCCAAAAGATGGTCCCCTACAAAATCAAAAGCGGCAAAGACGGCATGGCTGTGGTTGAAGTGGGTGGCAAAGAATATACTCCCCAGGAGATTTCTGCCAAGGTTTTAGCCAAATGCAAGGCTGACGCCGAGGCTTATTTAGGCGAGAAGGTTAACCAGGCAGTTATTACCGTTCCGGCCTACTTTGATGATTCCCAGCGCCAGGCAACCAAGCAGGCCGGCGAAATTGCAGGCTTGAAGGTTGAGCGGATTATCAACGAACCTACTGCCGCCTCATTGGCTTATGGTTTGGATAAAAAAGGCGGGGAAACGATTGCGGTTTATGATTTAGGGGGCGGGACTTTTGATATCTCAATTTTGGAGATTGGAGATGGCGTTTTTGAGGTTAAGGCCACCAATGGTAACACCCATTTAGGTGGTGATGATTTTGACCAGCGGATTTTAGACTGGATTGCCGATGAGTTTAAAAAAGAACACGGGATAGATCTGCGGGAAGACAAGCAGGCCCTCCAAAGAATTCGAGATGCTGCCGAGAGGGCCAAGATTGAGCTTTCCTCCTCCCAAGAAACAGAGGTTAACCAGCCTTTTATCACCCAAGGCAAGGATGGCCAGCCCCTTCATTTGACTTTGAAGCTAACCCGGGCAAAATTGGAGCAGCTGGTCGATAATTTGATTGAGGAAACCATGGGCCCGGTTAAGGCTTGCTTTAAAGACGCCAAGATTGAAGCCAAAGACATTAAGGAGATTATTCTTGTGGGCGGGATGACCCGAATGCCTAAGGTTTATGAAACGGTTAAAAAATTCTTTGGCAAAGAACCTAATAAATCGGTTAATCCTGATGAGGTGGTGGCGGTTGGAGCCGCGATTCAGGGTGGTGTTTTGGGCGGCGAGGTCAAAGACGTTCTTTTGTTAGATGTGACCCCTTTAACTTTAGGGATTGAGACCCTGGGAGCAGTGAGAACACCCTTAATTGAAAGAAACACTACGGTGCCTACCTCCAAATCCCAGATTTTCTCCACCGCGGCTGATAATCAAACCCAGGTGGAGATTAATGTTTTACAAGGCGAACGGCCTATGGCGGTTGACAACAAATCCTTGGGTAAATTTATTTTGGCCGGCATTCCGCCTGCGCCCAGAGGTATTCCTCAAATTGAAGTTGCCTTTGATATTGATGCCAATGGGATTTTAAATGTTAAGGCGGTTGATAAGGCCACCAATAAATCTCAGTCAATTGTTATCAAAGGCGCCGTTGGACTTTCTGATGATGAGGTCAAACAGGCTCAATCTGAAGCAGAAAAGCATGCTGAAGAGGATCAAGGGAAAAAAGAGCGGATTGAGGCCAGAAACCAAGCCGATGGGTTGGTCTTTACTGCCGAAAAAACCTTAAAAGAGGCTGGGGATAAAGTCAAAAAAGAGGAAAAAGAAAAAGTTGAAGCAGAGATAAAAAACGTTAAAAAGATTTTAGAAAAAGAAGACACCACTAAAGACCAATTTGAAGAGGTTTCAAAAAAGCTTTCTGAGGAGCTTCAAAAAGTCGGCGCGGCTATGTATCAGGCCCAGCAGGACCAAGAACAGGCTCCGCCAGCTGATGACAAAAAGAAAGCTCCTGAAAAGAAAGCTGGAAGAAAGGCGAAGGATGAGGCTGAAGAAGGAGAAGTGGTAGAATAATGTTATGCCAAATAAACGAGATTACTATGACATTCTTGGTGTTTCTAAAAAGTCTTCAAAAGAGGAAATAAGGAAGGCTTATCGGAAACTGGCTCTTCAGTGGCATCCGGACAGGAACAAAACTTCTCAGGCTAACGAAAAATTCAAAGAAATCAACGAAGCCTACGAGATTTTATCTAATCCCAAGAAAAAAGAGACTTATGATCAATTTGGTCATGTTGCCTTTGATCCCCGGTATGGTGGGGCTGGGGCCGGAGGAGCTGGTGGGCCTTTTGCCGGCGGTTTTCCTGGCGGTTTTAGCCAAACTCATAAAAAGGGCCCGTTTACTTATACTTACACCACCTATGGCGGGGGGTCAAGGAGCGGGGGTGATTTTGGCGGCTTTTCTGATCCTTTTGAGATCTTTGAGCAATTTTTTGGTGGTGGTTCTCCCTTTGGTCGCCAAGAAACCAAGCCTCGCTATGGCCTAAGCATTTCTTTTATGGAAGCTGCTAAGGGTTGTGAGAAAAAGGTCAGAATAGATGATAAACAGAAAATAATCAAAATCCCACCTGGTGTTGATGATGGCTCTCGGATCCGGTTTACTGACTTTGATATCACTATTGACGTTCGGCCTGATAAGACTTTTCAGCGAGATGGACTGGATGTTTTTACCAGCCATCAAATTCCCTTAAGCATGGCAATTTTAGGCGGAACAACGGAAGTGCCTACAATTGATGGCGAGGTTAAATTAAGGATCAGGTCCGGTGCTCAGCCGGGAACGATGATCCGCCTTCGAGGCAAAGGGATTAAAAACCTCCGCGGTTTTGGCCGGGGCGATCAATATGTCCGCCTTCAGGTTAAGATTCCCGAAAAACTCACCCGGGAGCAAAAAGAGGCGCTTAAGAAGCTTGGAGAATAGTTTTTTCATTTGACTTCCCTTAATTTTCTTGATAAAATCCTGGTAAGGTTAAGAAAGGTTTAGAGGTGGGGTTTCCCACCTTTTTTACTAAGAAGGAAGATGGCTATTAAAGCCCGAACAGAATTTGCGTCAGCCCTTAATCAAGTTTGTCTTGAGCGAGGAGTTGAACCTGAGGTGGTTTTGGAAACCATCAAAACCGCTATTTTAGCAGCCTACAGAAAGGACTTTGGTCTTAAAGAGGACCTTGAGTACGAAGTTGAATTGGATCCTAACACAGGTGGGGCCAGAGTCTATTCTTGGGAAGAAGGCAAAAAAAAGCAAAAAAAAGATATTACTCCTCCGGGTTTTGGCCGGATTGCCGCTCAAACTGCCAAGCAAGTGATTTTACAAAAAATCAGAGAAGCAGAAAAAGATGCGGTGATCGCTGAATATTCCGAAAAAGTAGGCACCCTTGTCAACGGCATGATTTTGCGGTTTGATGGTCCTAATGTGATTGTCGATATAGGTAAAACGGAAGGGGTGATGCCCCCCCAAGAGCAAACTAGGTCAGAAAGATATCAGCTTAATCAACGCCTTACTTTTTATATTGAAGGAATCAGCGAGTCAACCCGAGGCCAAGAGGTGATTGTTTCCCGGTCCCATGAGGGTCTGGTTGAAAGTCTTTTCCGGCGCGAAGTACCTGAAGTTTCTAACGGGGCAGTAAAAGTCAGGGCGATTGCCCGGGAAGCGGGTAGCCGGACCAAAATAGCTGTTTCTTCAAGTCAGGTAGGCGTTGATCCGGTGGGCTCTTGTGTTGGTCAGAAGGGGGTTCGGGTCCAGGCAGTTATCAGTGAATTAAACGGCGAAAAGATTGATGTCATTGGCTACAGTGATGATCCGGTAAAATTTATTACCGCGGCTTTATCCCCAGCAGAGGGGGTCAAGGTGGAGATTGATGAAAAGAAGAAAACAGCGGTGGTGGCCATGCCTGATGACCAACTCTCCTTGGCCATTGGCAGAGAAGGCCAAAACGTTCGTTTGGCCGCCAAGCTTACCGGTTATAGAATTGATATTAAAGGTGCCAAAAAGACAGCCAGGAAACCAAAAAAGGCTAGTGAGGAGGAATCAGAACTTGCCAAAGCGGGTTTAACCAAAAGGGTTATCAATTCTTTAGGGAAGGCGAAAATAGAAACACTCGAAGACTTGAAAAAGAAATCTAAAAAAGAACTGGCTAAGATTAAAGGCTTAGGGCCAAAAGCGCTCAAGGAAATTGAGAAAGTCGTCAAGTGAAAAAGGTCTCGCAACGCACTTGTGTTGGGTGCTTAGTAAAACAAAAAAAAGAAAAACTTGCTCGGTTAGTAGTTAAAAAAGATCAGGTAATCCTTGATCCTTCAGGCAAGGCCCAAGGCCGCGGTGCCTATCTTTGCAAATCAAGAGAAGGGGTAAAAAAGGCCTGTTTAAACCGGGCATACCAAAACAAGACTTTTAAGAAAACTTTTAAAAAAGATTTGGAGATTGAAAGTTTATTCAAAAAACATGGCCAAGAAAAGGAAAAAAGCTCCTGCCAAAAAAAAAGCCCTTCTCCCTTGGCCGCCAGTGGTGGCGGTTCTAGGCCACGTAGACCACGGAAAAACCACCTTGCTTGACAAAATCAGAAAATCCAGTCTCGCCTCTAAAGAGGCTGGTGGAATTACCCAGCATATTGGAGCCTACCAGGTTCTCCACAAAGGGAAAATGATCACCTTTATTGATACCCCTGGCCATTCTGCTTTTATAAAAATGAGGGCTCGGGGAGCCGAAGCAACCGATTTGGTGGTTTTAGTTGTGGCGGCTGACGAAGGGGTTAAACCCCAAACCCTAGAAAGCCTGAAACACATCAAGGCCGCCAAAACTCCTTATTTGGTAGCGATTACCAAAGTTGATCTTCCCAATGTAATGGTTGACAGCGTTAAAAAAGATTTGGCCGAAAACGGCATTCAGGTTGAGGGATTTGGAGGCGATATTGTGGCTGTGTCGGTTTCGGCTAAAACCGGTAAAGGGATTGACGATCTTTTAGAAATGATTTTGCTTTCGGCTGAAATGGCTGAGATTAAGGCGGATCCTGGAGGAGTACTTGAGGCAGTGGTTATTGAATCAAAACTTGATCGGGCTCGGGGGCCAGTGGGAACGGTTTTAGTTAAAAACGGAACTTTACGCTTAAAAGATAAGATTGTTGCCGGTAAAGTTTCAGCTAAGGTTAAGGCCATGATTGATGAGAACGGAGAAAGGGTCAAACAGGCAGGGCCAGGCAAGCCGGTTGAAATTTTAGGATTTAAAGAGTTGCCGCCTGCGGGTAGCCAAGTAACTAAGGTTGGCGATAAAAAAGCCTTGGAACCTGATTTAGTTAAAGCTGTTGCCAAAAAAGAGCCTTCCAAATCAGCTGAAGAAAACGAAGAAGCAAGAAAGCTAAGGATAATCCTTAAGGCTGATGCCGCCGGAACCATGGAAGCAATTTTGGCCAGCCTTCCCGAGGAAGTGGAAATCATCTTTTCTGGGATTGGCGATGTTAATGATTCAGACGTTCTTTTAGCCTCGGCTACAAACAGCTTCCTTTTAGGCTTTAATATTAAAATTCCGGCCCAGATCAAAAAATTGGCCCAAACAGAAGGGGTTAAAATTCAGACCTATAAAATTATCTATGAGCTTTTAGAAGAGATTGAAAAAAAGGCTTTGAAGATCTCAGAACCAACCCCTGACGAAGAGGAACTTGGCCAAGCTGAGATTGTTGCCGAGTTTGGGATTAACAAAGAAAAAATTGCTGGTTGTCAAGTAAATCAGGGCAGGATTGCCAAGGGAGATAAGCTTCATCTTAGAAGAGGGAAGGAAAAAATCGGTGACTGTCGAATTAAATCAATGAAGCAAGGTAAAAAAGACGTTGATAGAGCCAAAAAGGGTGAAGAGTTCGGCGCCCTTTTAACCCCCCCGCTTGACTTTAAACTAGGGGATATGTTAGTATCGTTCCGCAAAACTAAAGAATCATGAATCAACAATTCGATTTTGCTCCGGCCCAACAAGCTCTGACCTCTGCCCAAACAATCCTGGTTACTATTCCCGAGAAGCCTAAATTTGACCATGTTGGCGCTGCTCTTGCCCTTTTTCTTTCTTTAAAAAAAGCCGGCAAAACTGTTGCCGTGGCCTCTCCTGATGAGATGACGGTTGAGTTTTCTTCTTTAGTGGGGGTTGATAAAATCAGCCAGCAACCAGGAGGAAAGAATTTAGTTATTTCTTTTGATTATATTGAGGATTCAATCGAAAAAGTGAGTTATAATATCGATAATCACAAATTTAATCTTCTTATCCAGCCCAAGGCTGGTCTTCCTCCCATTTCTCCTGAGAAAGTCAGCTATAACTATTCTGGCGGCTCAGACCTGGTTTTTGTTATCGGTGCCCAAAGGCTAGAGGATTTGGGCAGTCTTTATAACCAGGAAAAGGAAGCTTATCAGCAAAAAACGGTGATCAATTTGGATATTGATCCCCAAAATACTCAGTTTGGCAAGATTAATCTTTTTAATCCAACCGCTTCTTCTTGCTCAGAAGTTGTGGCTAATCTGATGGCCAACCTTAAGTTGCCGATTGATCAAGATATTGCCACTAATCTTCTTTTAGCAATAGAGAAAGCTACCCAGGGTTTTAGCTCGCCAAATACAAGTGCTTTAACCTTTGAGATGGTTGCTTTTTGTCTTCGGGTAGGCGGACGGAGAGCCAAAGCCTCGGTGGTAAAAACGAAAGCGATCAAACCGAAAAAGGAAGTGTCGTTATCGCCGATGCCTTCAGGGGTTTCAGCCAAAAAAACGCCGCAAGAAGCAAAGCCAGACCAAAAACCATCATCGGACTGGCTTGAACCAAAGATTTTTAAAGGCTCGACCCGCGTTTGATTAAAAAACCTCTTGTTAAAAGAGCCCTTATTTGATAAAATATTTTTAGATGGCCCTTACCATTGAAGAAAAGAAGAAAACGATTTCTAAGTTTGCTACCGCCAAAGACGATACTGGCTCGCCTGAGGTCCAGATTGCTCTTTTGACAGCTAAAGTAAAAAAACTGACGCAACATCTGAAGGAACACAAGAAAGATGTTCACAGTCGGCGAGGCTTACTTTCGATGGTTTCCAAGCGCCGGCGATTGCTGAATTTTTTAGTAAAAAAAGATGAAGTTCGTTATAAAAAAGTGATTAAAAATTTGAATCTAACTAAATAAAAACAGCTTTAATTAACCAATCAGTGAAAATTGTTTCCAAAAAAATTGAAATAGGCGGCAAGGAGTTAACCTTAGAAGTTGGCCGTTTTGCCAATCAAGCCAATGCGGCTGTCCTCGGCCGTTATGGTGATACCATGGTCCTGGCGACCGTTGTTTCTTCTTTACCTCGGGAAGACCTGGATTATTTTCCTCTTTATGTTGAATATCTTGAACGTCTTTATGCTGGCGGTCGGATTAAGGGCTCTCGCTGGGTTAAAAGAGAGGGTCGTCCTTCTGATGAGGCCACCAGGACTGCCCGGCTTATTGATCGCTCTGTTCGCCCCCTTTTCCCAGAGGCGTATCGCAATGAAGTTCAGGTTATTATTACCGTTCTTTCGGTTGATAGTGAGAATAATCCTGATGTTCCGGCAATTTGTGCCACCAGCGCCGCTTTGGCGATTTCAGATATCCCTTGGGATGGCCCGGTAGGGGCTGTTCGAATCGGTTTTGTTCCCCGGAATGGAGAAGAGGCTTTTGTTGTTAATCCCACTTCCCAAGATCTTGAACATTCGGAGATAGACGTGGTTGTTTCAGCTACCCCAGATTCAATCGTGATGATTGAAGGGGGCACCAAAAGTGTTTCTGAGGAAACACTTCTCAAAGGTTTGGATTTTGCCCAGAAAGAAGCGATCAAGGTAATTCAATTAATTAAAGATTTACAAAAAGAAATTGGCAAGAAAAAACACCCCGTTAAGGAGAAAAAACTGGAAACAGCCTTAGTTAAAAAAATTGAGAAAGAGATTAGCAGTGATTTAGAAAAATTGATTTTTAAATTGGCGACCAAAGAAGAATCTAACCAGGCGCTGGAAGAGATAATCATGGCGTTGGCTGAGCAGTTTGATGAGGAGCAAAAGGCGATGATTCGCCAGGTAGTTGACCAATTAATTAAAAAGAAAATCAGAGCGATGATTTTAACTAAGGGCAAGCGGCCGGATGGACGCAAGCCAGATCAAATTAGGCCCCTCAAGATTGATGTGGGAGTTTTGCCTCGAACTCACGGCTCAGCGATTTTTGCTCGAGGAAGCACCCAGGCTTTAACGGTTACCACCCTTGGATCACCCTCCCTAGGACAGTTAATTGAAAGCATGACAGGTGAAGAAACTAAGCGCTATATTCATCATTATTCTATGCCTCCGTTTTCGGTAGGCGAAACTGGTCGCCTGGGTTGGCCCAGCCGAAGAGAAATCGGGCATTGTGCCTTGGCTGAGAAAGCTATAGAACCAGTCATTCCACCTGAAGATAAATTACCCTATACCATTCGCCTCGTGTCTGAAATAATGTCTTCCAATGGGTCAACCTCGATGGCAGCCGTTTGCGGCTCTGCTCTTTCTTTAATGGACGCCGGTGTTCCTATTAAAGCTCCTGTTGCCGGTATTGCCATGGGTTTTGTCTCAGAAAAAAATAAAAGGGTGATTCTTTCTGATATTTTGGGAATGGAAGATTTTAATGGGGAGATGGATTTAAAGATAGCCGGGACTCGGGAAGGGGTTACTGCCTTGCAAATGGATGTTAAAAGTCGCCACCTTACCCTTGAGGTGCTTGGGAAAGTGCTAGATCAAGCCCGTCAGGGCCGAATTTATATTTTAGATGAAATGCTTAAGGTTTTGCCTGCTTCGCGAGCCCAGCTTTCTAAGTTTGCCCCCAAAGTGTCGATTTTGCACATCCCAGTAGATAAAATTGGCGAAGTTATTGGCCCTGGGGGCCGAATAATTCGGGAAATTATTGAAAAAACCGGAGCGACAGTTGACGTTGAAGATGATGGGACAATCAATATTTCTGGGGCCGATAAAAAATCGGTTGACCAGGCAATTGCCTGGATTGAGGGCCTAACTCGGGAAGTTGAAGTTGGGGAAGTTTTTGAGGGAACAGTTAAAAGGGTTCAGCCTTTTGGCGCCTTTGTTGAGATTGCTCCAGGAAAAGAAGGCTTGGTCCATATTTCCCAAATGTCAACAGAGTATGTGGCTGATCCAAACGAGGCTGTCAGCGTTGATCAAAAGGTTAAGGTTAGGGTAAGGGAGATTGATGACCTGGGCAGGATTAACCTTTCGATGCTCTTTGGCGAAGACGCCAAGCGTGCTGATATGTCTCGCCCAAGAGAGCAATCAAGATCTCCCCGTCGTCCTTCTTCTCGTCGCGGTTTTTCTCGCCGCAGATAACTTGTTTGCCGCCACGCTTTGTGCTAATCTTTTTTTAGAATGGCTAAAGACCTAGATCTTTTTCGTGAAGTTGCCAAGCTTGAAAAGAAAGTTGGGGCTGCGGATTTGCCCCCTGATTTAAAAGAAAAGGCCCTGGCGATGCTTAAGCGCCTGACTCTAATGGCCCGTTTGGGGGAATACTCTGCCGAATATGAAAGGGTGGCCACCTACATTGATTGGATTACCTTCCTTCCCTGGAAGAAGCGCAGCGAGGATATCTTGGATCTTGGCCGAGCCAAAGAAGTCTTGGATAAAAATCATTATGGCCTTGAGGAGATTAAAGACCGGATCTTGGAATATTTAGCGGTTCTTAAGCTAAAAAGGGAAAAGGGTGAAGGCAAAGAGGGAGAGGGAATCTTGAAATTTATGAGAGCGCCCATTCTTTGTTTCGTGGGCTTGGTTGGAACAGGCAAAACCACGATTGCTTATTCAATCGCCGAGGCAATGGGAAGAAAGTTTGCCCGGATCCCTTTCGGCGGGATGGGTAGCCCCCTTGATCTGCGGGGCCAGTCTCGAGTCCATCCAGATGCCGAAACAGGGCTGTTGATAAAAGCCCTTAGGCGCTGCCAGACCAAAAACCCGGTGATTTTACTTGACGAGCTTGATCGGGTTACAGATGAGGGTCGGGCCAGCATTATGGGGGTTTTGGTTGAGTTACTTGATCCGGAGCAGAATATGGCTTTTCGAGATCACTTTATTGATTTTCCCTTTGACCTTTCCGAAGTTTTATTTATTGCTACCGCCAACAATACCACCACGATTGCCACGGCTGTTCTTGATCGGCTGGAGCCGATGCAAATGCCTTCCTATACTGATGAGGAGAAGATTGCCATTGGCAAAAACTATGTTTTGCCCAGAATGATGGAGGAGTCAGGGCTTGATAAAGAGGCAATCAGGATTGATGAAACGGTTTGGCCAAGGATTGTTAGGCCCCTAGGTTACGATGCCGGAGTGCGGACTCTTCAGCGCACGATTAACGGTATCTGTCGTAAAGCGGCTAAGTTGATTGCTGAAGGGAAGGAGCAAGGATTCCAGATAACGACCGAGAATATGAAAGAATTTTTACCCACCTGGTAAAAATCAACTAAATTAGCAGAGATCTTAACTTTAATGAAAGAAAAGCAAAGAAAACTTAAAAAAATCGCTGAGAGGGTGGAAAAATGCACCCGTTGTCGTCTTTTTAGAAAGGCAACTAAATCCGTTCCTGGGGCAGGCAGGCCCGATGCGGAGATGATGTTTATTGGCGAAGGCCCGGGATTCCATGAAGACCAGCAAGGTTTGCCGTTCGTCGGGGCATCCGGAAAGCTTTTGGATAAACTGCTGGCCTTAATCAATCTTAAAAGAGATGAGGTTTTTATTGGCAATGTGATCAAGCATCGACCGCCAGGAAACCGCGATCCTTTACCTGAAGAAATCAAGGCCTGTCAGCCGTTTTTAGAGAAGCAAATAGAGATTATCAATCCGAAGATGATAGTCACCTTGGGTCGTTTTTCCATGGCCCAGTTTTTACCGGACGAGAAGATCAGCCAAATTCACGGCCAGGCTCGGTTTGTAGATTGGCAGGGAAAAAGATTGACTGTTTTGCCCATGTATCACCCGGCGGCGGCTCTCAGAAGGGGCGAAATGATGAACCAGATAAAAGAGGATTTTAAAAAAATTCCTCAACTGTTAGAATCTCAAGAAGATAAGGATTTTGCTGAAGAGCCGATCAAGGAAGAAAAGAAAAGAGAGCAATTAAGTTTAATTAACGGCCAAACTTAAACGGTTTGCCGATCTTTTATGAAAGACGAACAAAGAAAAAATGAAAGCCTAGAGATTGTTGCCCTCGGCGGTTGGGGAAGGGTGAATCAAAACATGTTTGTCTATGAAGGGAAGAAAGACATCTTAATTGTTGACTGTGGGGTTGATTTCCCTGACGATCCCAGTTCGGGGGTAGAGGTTATTGTTCCTGATGTTAGTTATCTTAAAACCAAGCGGGACAAAATTCGAGGCGTTATCATCACCCATGGGCATTTGGATCATTTTGGCGCTTTGCCTTTTATTTTGCCCCAGATTGGTAACCCGCCTGTTTACGCAACCAATCTGGTTAAGGGTTTTATCCAGTCAAGGTTGGCAGAGTTTCCTGGCTTGACTTCCCGACTCCACCTGATTGACCCTGATAAAGAGCCTTTCCGTTTAGGCTCTTTTGAGATTACACCTTTTCGGGTTAATCATTCTGTTCCTGACAGTCTTGGCCTTTGCCTGAAAACCCCGGTAGGCAAAATTTTTCATGTTTCCGATTTTAAATTTGACTTCACCCCTGTTGATAACAAAGTTTTTCAAATTAAAAAGGCTGCCCAACTGGCTTCTCCAGAGGTTTTGGCTTTAGTTTCCGATTGTTTGGGAGCAGTCACGCCGGGTTTTACCAGCTCCGAAAAAGAGATTGAAAAGATTTTTAGCCAGATCATTAGCGAGGCAAGAGAGCAGGTTTTTGTTACCACCGTTTCTTCTAATATTTCTCGGCTTCAGCAGGCAATTAGGGTTTCTCTAAAACATAATCGGAAAATTGTCATCCTGGGCCGTTCCATAGAAGAAAAAATCAAAGTTGCTCGAAAGCTAGGGTATTTGAATCTTAGAGAAGAAGACGTTATTTTCCCCCAAAAAGCAAATCGACTTCCCCGAGGCAGGCTAACTTACCTTATTGCCGGCAGTTACGGTCAGCCAAGCTCGGCCCTCGCCCGCCTGGCCAGCGGTGATTATAAGGTAAGGCTAAAGAAAGGGGCGGTGGTGATTTTTTCCGCTGATCCGGCGCCCCCTGGTTCTAAAGAAACAGTTAATGCCCTGGTTGATAAGTTGACCCTGAGGGGAGCAAAAGTCTACTATTATGATATTCAGGAAAATCTTCATGTTTCTGGCCACGGATCTGCTGGTGATATTCGCCTCCTTTTTGCCTTAGTGAAACCACAATATTTTATTCCTATCGGTGGCGATCCCCGCCATATCAGAGCCTATTCCTTTTTAGCCCAGGAAACAGGGGTAAAGGACGAGCGAATCTTGGAATTGTTTAATGGGGAAGTAGTCCAATTTTATCAAAAAAACGCCCAGGTAATAAAAAGGCTCAGGGTAAAAAGCATCCCCGTTAGGAGTAAATAGCCCCTCTTAGGTTTTCGCCAAGACAGAAATAGTCAAGTTGTTGTATAATTGAAAAAAGATTATTATGGCCCGTGGAAGAAGAAAAAAGCCATTTAAATTAAAGCTTAAAAAAGCGACCTTTTATACGCTTTCAAGCGTGCTTTTAATTGCTGTCGGGGGGGTAATTATTCTTTCCTTTTCCCGCCAAGGACCACTGCTTTCAAGTCTTTTTAGCCTTCTTTCTCAGATTTTCGGTTGGGGGATTTTAGCCCTCCCCTTTCTTTTTATTATTGCTGGTTTGATGCTTTCCCGCTTGCGCTGGCAGATCACTCGGCCCAATGTCTTTGTCGGGGCCACGATTTTATTAGTGGCCGCAGTTGGTTTAACTCGGGCAGGTCTGGTGGGGGCGGAAATCTGGCAGAGTTTGGTGGTTTTAATTACCGGCCTGGGCGCCTTTTTAGTTCTTTTGGGAATTGGTTTTATTGGTTTTGTGATTACTTTTAATACTTCTCTTGAAGAGATTCTTCTTTTTTTAGGCAAGATAATTACCTCTTTGCAGAAAGGCGGGGCGGTTTTAAAACAGGGGGTTTCTCGGCCAATGGCATTAAGGACGAAAACGCCAATGACGGTAAGGGGAGGTGAAGAGACAAAGGAAGAGAAACGAACTGAGAAGCCCGCGCTTGAATTGTCCCCTCAACTGGTGACCAGCGTACCAGCTGAGGAGCAGATTTGGGAATACCCCCCTCTTTCGATTTTGGCAGACTCGATTTCCGGTAAGGCTGATCGGGGAGATGTCAAGGCAAACGCGGCGGTGATTGAAAAAACCCTGGAGTCTTTTGGAATTGCGGCTAGGGTTGCCGAGGTTAATCTTGGACCAGCGGTTACCCAATACGCCATAGAAATTGCCTTGGGAACAAAATTAAGTAAAATCACCTCTTTAGGTAGTGATCTTGCCCTGGCTTTAGCCGCCCCGACCGGTCAAATTCGAATTGAGGCGCCAATTCCCGGCCGCTCCTTAGTGGGGATTGAGATTCCCAATCGCTCGCTTGAATTCGTAACCTTAAAAAAGATTTTAACTGGGGAAACAATGAAGAAAGCCAAATCCAAGCTGAACGTTTCTTTGGGTTTGAATGTTTCTGGCCAGCCGGTGGTGGCTGATTTAGGTCGGATGCCCCATGTTTTGATTGCCGGCACTACCGGTTCAGGCAAAACTGTTTGCCTTAATTCCTTTATTGCCTCGATTCTTTTCCGAGCCTCCCCCTCGGAAGTTAAGTTTATTTTGATTGATCCTAAAAGAGTGGAGTTGACCCAGTACAACGGTATTCCCCATCTTCTTACCCCGGTGATTGTGGAGCCAGATAAAGTGGTTTCGGCTTTAAAATGGGCGATTAGCGAGATGGATCGACGTTATAAACTTTTTGCGGAAACCGGAGTAAGAAACATTGAAACCTATAATGAACTTTCCGGGTTTGCCGCCCTGCCTTATATTGTGATTATCGTTGATGAGCTGGCGGACATAATTCTTTTTGCCCCAGCCGAGGTTGAGGACACTATTTGCCGAATTGCCCAAATGGCTCGGGCAACCGGAATTCATTTGGTTATTTCCACCCAGCGGCCTTCAGTAGATGTGATTACCGGCCTGATTAAAGCCAATATCCCTTGCCGGGTTGCTTTTGCTGTTTCTTCCCAGGTTGATTCTCGGGTGATTCTGGACATGGTTGGAGCCGAAAAGCTTTTAGGCCGAGGCGACATGCTTTATATTCCCCCTGACCAGGCTAAGCCCACCCGGATTCAGGGAGCCCATGTCTCAGAGCCCGAAATCCAAAAATTGATAAGCTTTTTAAAAAAGAGCGGGATAGCTCCGGTTTATACAGAGGAGGTTACTCAAATGCCGAGCTTGAAAGCAAGGTTAGGAAAGGAAGCAGCGGAAAAAGACGAGTTTTTTTCTGATGCTGTCAGAACGGTTTGTCAGTACGATCGGGCTTCGGCCTCGCTTTTGCAACGGCGGCTAAAAATCGGCTATGCCCGGGCAGCTCGAATTCTTGACCAGCTTGAACGGGCCGGTATCGTCGGCCCGGCTGATGCCTCAAA
>DATLAM010000029.1:0-16484 GCA_035527435.1 Bathyarchaeia archaeon | reverse complement strand
GGCCACGATCATGATGATCGAAGGGGCGGAAAGATTCGGGCTGGCCCAGCTTCATCAGCTCCGGGGCAGAGTGGGCCGCAGTTCAGACCAATCTTATTGCCTTGTCTTTACCGAAATTCAAGGTAAAAAAATCATCAAGCGGCTAAAGGCCTTGGAAAAAACCAATCTCGGCATGGAGGTGGCGGAGATTGATCTTCAGCTGAGAGGACCCGGTGAAATCTACGGCACCAAGCAGCACGGTTTTTTTGATCTGAAAATTGCCTCCTTTGCTGATCTTGAGCTGATCAAGAAAACCAAAAAGACAGCCCTTGGCCTTATCAAAGATAGTCCCCGGCTGGAAAAATATCCTCTCTTGAAAACGAAGCTAGAAAGGTATACAATTAAGGCTGTCCAACCAAATTAAAACTTATGGCTCTTCCTAAAAGAAGACATTCAACCAGCCGAAAAGGAAAAAGGAGATCGGCAATCGCTCTTGACTTGCCGACCTTAGTTGCCTGTCCTGCCTGCGGCCAGAAAAAACAACCCCACCTTGTCTGTCTTGCCTGCGGCCAATACAAGGGAGTTGAGGTGATTGATGTTATTGGGGAAAAAGAGGCTAAAAGGAAAAAGAGGCCAAAAAGTTGAAAACTGCCCTTGACCCCCGCCACGAAAGAAGAGTAAAAGCCATTAAAGCCCTTTACTCGTGGGGGTTTTCGAAAGAAAAAAAAACCAAAAACCCCTTGGCAAAAAAGGTTATCACCTCCCTGAAAAAGACTGATAAGCTGGTAGGCAGCTGTGCTCCTGAATGGCCCGTAGCCCAAATTAACCGCATCGACCTGGCAATCTTGCGCTTAGCGGTTTATGAATTGGTAGTGATGCCTAAAGAACCGCCCAAGGTAATCATTGATGAGGCTATTGAGCTGGCTAAAAAATATGGGAGCGAGAAAAGCCCTGGCTTTGTCAACGGTGTTCTTGGTTCAGTTTTAAAAAAAATGAAAAGTTCAAAAAAAAATGAAAAATCTAAATAATTTAGAAAGATCCATTAAGATCGATTTCCAAAATAAAAACCTCCTTGCCCAAGCGATGGTTCACCGTTCGTTTCTCAATGAAAACCCCAATTCCAACCTTTCCTCTAATGAAAGAATGGAATTTTTAGGCGATGCTGTTCTTTCTTTTATCATCTCCGACTTTCTTTACACCCGCTTTCCTCATTATCAAGAAGGAGACCTGACTAATTTAAGATCAAGGATTGTCAGAACCACCTCCCTTGCCCAAATCGCCAAAAAACTTCGCTTGGGTGATTACCTTTTAATGGGCCGGGGAGAGGAGGAATCAGGCGGCAAACAAAAAGCTTCCCTTTTGGCCAACAGCGTTGAAGCCCTAATCGGCGCTGTTTATCTTGACCAGGGGGTCAAAGCCGCTGACTCTTTTATCAAGCAAGAATTTTCCTCTTTGATTGAAAAGCTGGTCAAAGAACCAAAAGCTAAAGATTTTAAAAGCACTCTTCAGGAAAAAGTCCAGTCTAAAACTAAAACCGCCCCCGCTTATAGGACCCTTAAGGCTTCCGGGCCACCCCATAGCCGAACTTTTACCATCGGTGTTTTTCTTAAAAGAAAGTTAATCGCCGAGGGGAGAGGGAACAACAAGCAAGAAGCCGAGCAAAAAGCAGCTCAGGTTGCCCTTGAGAAGTTAGGCAGATGATGGTAAAATCCACCCATGGTCAAAATTAGACTCTCTCGAACCGGAAAAAAACACCAACCAAGTTACAGAATCGTGGTTTGCGATTCGCGGCGCAAACGAGAAAGCGCGGTAATTGAAAATCTTGGCTTCTATAATCCTCAGACTGACCCTCCAAGTCAAAAAATTGACAAAGCGCGGTATCAATATTGGCTTGGGCAAGGCGCTCAACCAACACCGGCTGTCCGCCAACTGGTTGAAAAAGGATAATGGTAAAAAAAGATTCTCTAGAAAACCTTCTTGAATACCTTGTCAAGTCTATTGTTGAAAAACCCCAGGCGGTTAAGATCAGTTCTTCTCAGGCAGAAGATGGTCTTGCTTTAATTCTTGAAGTTGATCCGGGCGATTTAGGTTTGATTATCGGTAAAAAGGGCAAAACGATCCAGGCAATCCGCACCCTTGCCCGGATGAAGGCTAGCCAAGAAGGAAAAAGGGTTAATATCCAACTTCTTGATGACCAAAAAGGGGAGAAGCCGGTTTAAAAAGAGAAAAGGTTTTCTTTCCCTGAACCAACCAAAGGCAAGGTTTCCCCGCCTGGAGGGGGCCGCACCTTTTCAATCTTCTTGTAGGCAATCTCCTCATCAGTGGAAATTTTAACAATTGGCTTTTCAACAGCGCCGAGAGTTTCTGGTAAAGGAAAAAAATAGGCATCAAGAGAGATCTCCACCCCTGCTTCCGGATCATCGGCGCCCAAACTGACTGAGTTGACTTGGATCACCGGCAGAGTAGAAACCAGGCGATCCAAAAAGTTGGTAATTGAACCCAGTGTGCCGCTAATGGTTATTTCAAAGTCAAGCGAGTTTGTTTTTGACTCCTTTTTTTGGGCGGCAGCGGTTGAAAGTTCGCCCGGAGTAGCGCTGATTTTGGTTAGGACAACCCCTGTTTCCTCGCCCAGGCCGGATAAGGTGGTCAAAATTAGGGGAACATCCTTTTCAACGGGCAGGGCTTTTAAAACCAAGTCCGCCCTGGTGGAAAGTTCGACCTCGTCCAAGCCTTCAAGATCAGCCAGCTTTTGGGTAAGGCTGGCCAGCCTTTCTTTTTCTTGAGCAAGCTCTTGTCTGTTTTTAATAATTTGACTGATGTTGGGAACAAGAAAAAAAACGGTTAAAATCAAAATTAGCCCGCCAATAGCCAAGGGAAAAGCCACGAAGCGATATTTTAACAAAAGTTTTTTTAAATCGGCTTTCGGCATTTAACTGGTTTCCTTTAAAAGCCTGATGTTAAACTCATACTTTTCTACCCTATTACGAAGGGAGGTAAGGATAATGCTCTCAAATTCCTTGCCGGACTCGGAAAGAGCGTTTAAAAACTCATCCAAAACTTGAGAGTTGTCAGCCGCGCCATTGACATCAATTTCTCCCTGCTTGTTAAGGCTAATCTCGTCTAGGCTTATTCCTGAAGGGGAAAGATCCTCAAGATAGAGAATCGCCTCCTGATAGTCAAGACCCGGTTCTTTAAAAATCGCCGTTAAAGTTCTAAGTCTCTCTTTAAGGGAGACCTGAAGAGACTCAATTTTCTTGAGGCTGTTGATCTTAATTTTTGCTTGGTTAGCTTTTTGGCCAACCGTCTGGACCTGCCTATCCTGAATCAGGCGAAAAGAAAACAGCGAGCCAGCGATGATAATATAAAAAACTAAAAACAGGCTGCTGCCAACTTGCACCAAACGCCTCAGCTTAATCGCTCTTTCAGAAATCTTTTCCTTAGCCTTTAGAAAATTGATTTGTTTTTCCATCAGCCTACCTCTTTAAGAGCCAAGCCAACGGCGGCAGCATAGAGGGGCGCCACACCTTCTGGCAGTTTGGCCAAAATTTCGCCTTCTTTTTTTAAGCGAGCAAAGGGATCGGCCAGCTGAACTTCAATTCCCAGCTTTTGGGCTAAAAGAGAAACCATCTCCGGCAAACCAGCCGTGCCGCCAGTCAGAACAGCTCTTTTAACTGGATTCTCGGTGTGTTTTGACTGATAATATTCAATTGCCTTGCCCATTTCCTTAACCACCGCGTCCAAAATAGGACCAATGGCTCCTTTGACCTTGCCTTCAAGTTGCTGAGGGTCAACCCCATAGGCTTTTTTGTATTCCTCTGCCTGGGCAGGGTCAAGCTTCAGCTCAGTGGCCACCGCTCTGGTTAGGGCTTCACCGGCTGTGCCGATGGAGCGGGTAAAAACAATTTGGCCTTGATTGACAATGGCAATATCCGTGGCTCTGGCGCCAAGATCAACCACCATAATCGGAAAAGAATCTGGCGGAGCCACGCTCCGGGCAATGGCAATAATCTCTGTTTCCAGGCTGACCGGCCGAAGACCGGCATTTTCCAAAACGAGCAAATACTTTTCAATCAATCGCTTTGGGGCGGCAACCAAAAGAACTTCCATTTTCTGGTCCTTGCCTTTTTCGGGACGAGAAACAACTTGATAGTCAAGGGAAACCTCTTCCATCGGCAAGGGGATGTATTGTTCTGCTTCCCAGCCAATCGCTGAATCAAGCTCTTCATCTTTCATGGAAGGCATTTCCATCACTCTGGTAAAAACCTTGTCTTCAGGAAGAGCAACCACCACATTATTGGTATCAATCTTAGCTTCGGCGCACAGTTTTTTAATCGCCTCCGAGAGAGCCGTCAGGCTACCTGGAGATTCAGAAACAACCCCATCCCCAGGAGAGGAGGCGATACCCAAAGCAACCAATTGGTAACTATCGCCGCTTTTTTCAACCTGGGCAACCTTAAGGCTGTGGGAACCAATATCAAGGCCAAAAAAATTCATGGGGCAGTATCAATATCCGTTCCGGAAAATAAAACGTAATCAAAAATTGCCGGGGGAGCAGGAAAAGATTGACACTGCCTTACTTTACGGGTAACTCCATTCTCGGTGGTTGCGGTTGATTCAAAACATTTCTCTTGGGTAGGAATCAGGCCCCCATCACCGCCAGCGCCCTCAACGCCGACCTCGGCTTGATTGTAAAGAGGCCGCAAGCGCAGGGCAATTAGAGTATCAACAGAGGGGGTAATGCCAAAACCAGCCAGATTAAGCTCTTTTTTCCGGTCTAAGATCGAACATTGATCACTATCCGGCGAATCAAAACCTTCTCCCCGAGAAGAGGCTTGGTCATCATAAGCTCCCCGGGCGACTTTGTAATTGCCGGCTGGGTCTTGGTAAAAAATGGCTGCCTCAAGAGCCGTTTCCGGATCTGTCTCCTGCCAGCAGACATCAATTGTTCCCTCGGTGTAGTACGGTGATAAAACCAAATTACCGTCACTGTCATGGGGAACCAACCAAACAGTTTGGGTATCTCCCTCATCAATGGTACTGTCAAAGACAAAGCTATCCCCACCGCCCCGCTCAGTTTCGGTAACCTGGATTGAGATCCCTTCAAGATCCGGGGAAATAGCTGATCCGGCTCTTAAAGACTCTTCAATTCCTGCTTCAGCCGCTGAAAAAGCCCGAGCCGACTCTTCTTCTCCCTGAGAAATTCTAATATCGGTCACTGAGCGGGAAACAATAGAAAGGGCAATGGTTAAACCCACCGCCATCACCAGAAGGACAATAAGCAAAGCTTGACCTGACTGCCGGGCAAATCTTTTCATCAATTCAATTGTAAACTCAAATCAGAAAGAAAGTCAACCCTTCTTACTTAATAAGTTCGCAAGGAAATGGTGGTCTTAAAATTAACCTCAGCTGTCTCTTCAATCCTGGTTCCGGTTGTTGGGACAAGGGTAAAAGAAATGGTCACCAGATTGGGAGTAACGGTTGGGTCACAAGTAAAAACCGCCCCGCAGTCAACCACCTGAACCTGGTCGCCAGTTAAATCAAAAGGGGAATGCTTAGGAGGGGCACTGGCGCTTCTTGAAGCAATTTTCTCATCGGCGCATTTAAATTCGGTGATTTCTTTATCCGGACTGACAATGGTAATTGCCTTGTCGCTTATACCTGAGCAGTCAGTAACGCTGCGGGCATTTCTAATCATCCTACTCATCACCGAAAGAGCGTAATTTCCGTTTTGCTTGACATCTGCCAAAACCCGGGATTTTGCTGAGCCTTTAAGGATGGTAAAAAACATTTGTGAACCAAGGATGGCCACAATACCCAAAATGCCAATGGCCACCAGCATTTCAATCAGGGTAAAGCCGGATTTAAATCTTGTTCTTTTTATCACTCCCATTTAGTTAAATAAGAAACAAGCTCAGACTGATGTTCGCCCCCCTCCCAGGAGACAGCAACCGTCACCATAGCTCTATCTGCTTCTCCCGGGCCTGTTTCGGCATTCTCAATCGTCACTGTTTTTGAAAAAAGGCCGTCAATGTCCGTTAGCACTTCTTCTGAGGGGACCTTGTCATCCCAAAAAGCTTCCCAAGAGTTTTGATCCCGAAAGGACCGGGTTTGCTCCATCGCCTCCTGGGCATATTGGGTGGCCAAGGCTTGATTTTTAGCAAATTGGGAATTGCGCATGGAGCTGATCGTCACCCTCACCAGGCCTAAGATCACCAAAAGGGCAGCCGCCAAAGCGGCGACCACCTCCAGTAAAGATTGACCTTTTTGATTTTCTTTGGCCATTAAAAAATCTCGCCTCCTTCATTAACCGTGACTGTCTGGGTCATGCTTCCATTGGAAAGATTGATTGTTGCCGCCTCCTCAACCCCTAATCCTAAAGGGTAAAAATGGATTGGGTTAACCGAAGGGGTAATCAAAACCCCTTTGGAAGTCAAATCAACTGTTTTGGGTGAATCCGGGAAGATGATTCCTTCACACTGGCCGTAAATCTGGTAACTCTGATAGGGACTGCCGGTAAAAACCAGATACCAGCCGTCAAGGGCCTCCTCACCGGCTTCGTTGCCGCAAAGATCATCGCTGCCTCCGCATTTAGTTGCCCGGCAATCTTTTTCAGCCGAAAGAGCCTTGTCTTGAGTTAAGCGCAGATTGGCCTTAAGCTCGTTGGCTGCCTGAACCACAGTCTGGCGGCGGTTAAACTCAATGTATTTGGCAACCCCCAGACCAAAAAGGATGGCCATAATGGAAATGGTGACTAAAAGCTCAATTAAAGTAAAACCCGGGCTAGGGGATAAAAAAAGATTAAGAAAGAATCGTTTTTTTGAGCAGTTTCTTTTCATTCATTTTAAGGATTGGGAAGGCAAAAAGGACCCCCAATCTCCATGTTTTCGGCACAAACCGTGTAATTGCTGCCACCTGAAGGAGTATAGCGATAAATATCCCCTGTCCCTGAAGGGCCAAAAGGGATGGTCAGGTAGTTCGTGCTCGGAGTACCGCAGGTAATACTGTCCTCTGACAATAAGTCTCCGCTGGGATAGGTGCCCGTATCTGTCCGGCACATCTCCAAAGCGCTTCTTATCTCCTCAAGATCAACCTTTCGCTTGCCGTCCCGGGCGGTTTTTCTGGCTCCCTGAAAGGAAACCAAAGATAAACCTAAAAGGATGGCAATGATGTTCATCACCACCAAAAGCTCAATTAAGGTAAAACCTGATTGGCGTTTTTTTATCATAGATCGCTACAATCTGAACCATTAATTGCTGATTTGCCGCTTTGTCCGCTGGAGCAAATCTTCCAATAAAGCCCGGTTTCCAGCAAACCCCAAAGGGTATAAGAGCTCCCGTCGTCAGACTGATACTGATAACCATAACCTGTTCCTCCTGTTGGATCAGTCGGACAAGTGGCCAAGTATCCCTCAAGGTCTAGGCCTGTTCCGCAAATATCACCAACCGCGGAGCCAACCGGATAGGCGCCGTTTTTGGAGGCAGCAAAACTTTCCAGTCCGTTGCGATACTGGTTAAGATCGCTCCTTCTTTCCGTGTCCCGGGCTTGTTTTTGAGCCCCTGAATAGCTCACCAAGGTTAAGGCTGCCAAAATACCGATAATGGAAATAACGACCAGCATCTCGATTAAGGTGAAGCCCTTTTTAGCCTTTTTCATTTTTCCTCCTAAGATTAAATTATCTAATAATTAAAATCAACTTAATCGGCACAAACAACATATTCATCATCGTCAACCACCACCAAACCGCAAATGGCATCACACCGAGTCTGGGAAACACCAAGATCTCCATCGGCCTTGTTTTCCAGAGTGGCCCAAAGGCAAAAATTCTGCCCCGAAAGTTCCTGGGTGTAATTATAATTGGCATTAGGCGCAAGAGGATCATCGGGAACCAGTCTCATGTAAACCATTCCTCCCTGCTGAAAGGGGCTGCCAAAAACCAGAACCCCGCTGGCAGGATAAGCTGCCGGATCAGCATCATTGTAATACATCAGAACCGCCTTTTTGATTTGATCCAAATCGGCTTTTCGCCGGGCATCCCGAGCCCGGGACCGAGCCGAGTTAAAGTTAACCAGAATAAGGGCAGACAGGATCCCAATGATGGAGATGACCACCAGAAGTTCAATTAAGGTAAAACCAAAAATGTTTTTTTTCTTCATAGTGCGTTAGTGCTTGAAACTTGATAATTACACAAATCGCCCCCCCCACAATCGGTGTCAGCAACAGGTTCTGCCTGGGGATCCCTTTCATTTTCCAGTTTAGCATAAAGGCGGTACCAAGAGCTATCCACCGGATCCGCCTTATAAACATAATTAGCATTGGGCGAATGGGGGTCTTTAGGCACCTCTTTCATGTAAAGTTCACCTTTGCCACCCGGATCCGTCCATCTTCCTCCCCAAGGCAAACCGCCCCCCGGCAGACTATCATCCGGGGGATAAAGGCCTTGATCATTAAGATACATCTCCAACCCCCTTTGAATCTGGCCTAAATCAGACTTCCTCTGGGCATCCCGACCCTTAACTTGAGAATTAAAAAAAGCTCCCAAGCCCACCGTGGCTAAAATCCCCAGAATGGCCACTGCCACTAAAAGTTCAATTAAGGTAAAACCTTTACTTCTGCTTTTTAGCATCCCTCTCCTCCTAAAAAGGTGCAATGATAAGCCGGGTCAGAACACTTGCCTTCGCAAGCGGGAGAACAAAACCAACGGGGACAAACATAACATTCTTTTATAAGGCTATTGCATTCACCCCCACCACCGCTTTGACAGCCCCAGGAACACCCTTCGCAACTTTCAAGATCAAGGTTAGAGCTGGAAACGCCGTAGTTATAGGTACAGATTCCCTCCGGCGTGCCTCCATCCGGACCACAACCTGACCCACAGCCAACTGCTTCAACCTCCGGATCCTGATCATAAGCCAGCTCAACATAAATCCGGTAGCCCTGACTGTCTTGAGGAGAATAATCATACATCGCCCCGGTTGAGGGATCAATCGGAATTGCCGCTAGATAGTCAGGGGCAAGCTCCCTTAAATCCCCAGGATAAGAATTTTTATCGTTGTAATAATCTTCAAGGGCAGTCTGAAGCTTTCTTAAGTCTGTTTTTCTTTTGGTGTCATGAGCTTTTTTGAGCTGGGTCATGGGATCTAAAACCAGAAAAACTGATAAAGCCAAAATGGCTAAAATTCCCACCGTCACCAAAAGCTCCATTAAGGTAAAGCCATGCTTACCATTAGCTGGCTGGCTGATTTTTAAAGCCATGTTTGTACCCAAGAGGAGATCTTGTCTCCCCAAAAGATGGTTATCCAGGTGGCCGTGGCCAAAAACGGGCCAAACGGCAGGTGCTGGCCAAACCGCTTTCTGCCTGTCAGAATCAGTATGACACCCACCAAAGCCCCTGTCAAGAAAGCTAAATAAAGGGCAATAACAATTCCGGGCCAGCCTAAAATCAACCCCATTAAACCAGCCAGTTTAACATCACCCATTCCCATCCCCTTACCGCCAGTCACGGCCATTAAAGCCCAGAAAAACCCGGCTGCGCCTAAGCCGGAAAAAAGATTGGGCACCACCAAAAAAGGCTGAAAAAAAAGAAAATAAAGGCAGGCAAGGCCAACCAGGGAAAAAACTACCTCGTCAGGAATGGTGCTATAAAGAAAGTCAGAAACAAAAACAACCAGCAAGCCATAGGTAACAAGCAACCAAAAGCCAACAACCACCAGATTTGGCTGGCCCGCCCTAAGTAAAAAAGAAACCGTTAAAAGAGTCACGATGGCTGTTCCTAGCTCCACCAAGGGATACTGCCAGGAAATAGGGGAGCGGCAATAACGACAACGGCCCCTAAGCAAAACAAAGGAAACCAAGGGCAGATTATCTTTCCAGGAAAGTTTATGTTTGCATTTCGGACAAAAAGACCGCCCCCCAAGAGGGGAGAGGCCATGATTAAGCCGATAAACAAGACAATTTAAAAAACTCCCAAATACCAGCCCAATTAAAAATAAAACGGGCAGGATAATACCCATGTCAAATTTTTCAATCCACTCTTAACCCTTATCGAGCACACCAATGACACACAATGGCAATCTTATCTTTGATTAGAGCCGTTGCTTCGCATCCCGTCTTTTCCACACCAAATTCATCATAAAGTGTGGTAGCATCCGCACTTATAGACCTGGAATCCGGGTCAAAACAAACAATGGCCTGAATAGGATCAGGGGTTCCCTTTCCAGTTATAAGAATTTTCGTAGCGTTATCCCCTAAGGCATCTTGAAACTCTGGCTTTAATTCCCCCTCGTCAATCAGCATTTGAGTATAGGTTTTAATTGTGGCGTCGTCAAGGCCATCCCCTGATGGTAAAGTAGTCTTCCAGGGCATATCTCCATGAGTGGCATAATATCGGGTGACGGCATTAACATACTCGACGGTGACGTTCCTCATGTTTGTGTCCCGGCCTTTTTTCAGCTGCTCAAAAGGATCAATCGCCGCCAAAAGACCAATCGCCAAAATGCCCAAGATGCCGATCACCACCAAAAGCTCGATTAAGGTAAAACCTTTCTTTCCTTTAAACACTTTTTTTTCACCCCCTTTCTAAAACTGAGAAGTGAGATTATAAATTGGCATAATCACTGAAATAATCAAAAAGCCAACACCAACTCCCAACACAACCATGATAAGAGGCTCAAGAGCGGTTGTCAAGTTGCGCACGGCCGCATCCGCCTCCATTTCAAAATAGGATGAGACTTTGCTAAAAATTTCATCCAGCTTGCCGGTTTCCTCGCCGACAGCAACCATCTGGGGTAAAATCGGCGGAAAGGCTTCGGTTTTGGCCAGGGCCAGGGCCAGCGGGGAGCCTTTTTCTACATGTTTGCCTGCATCAGTTAAGGCACTCTCATAAACCGGGCTGTTGGTTGAATCTTTTAAGATGTTAATCGCATCCACCACTAAAATGCCTGCTCCCATTAAAAGACCAAAAGTCCGGGCAAGCTCGGTTAAAATCATCACCCGCCGAAGTTTGCCAAGAACAGGCAGCCGAAAAAGAAACCGATCATATTGCTTCCTGCCCACCGGGCTTTTGGTAAGGGCTCGCAAGCCAAAAACAGCCCCGGCTAAAAGGATTAAGGAAAGCCACCAGTAGGTGGTCACCATCTTGGAAATTGCCAGCAGAATTTTAGTGCTGATAGGCAGTTCGGTTTCAAATTCCTCATAAAGAACCATCAGCCGGGGGATAACGAAAATGATCATGATCGCTCCCACCACCCCCATCCCGGCAACAACGATGATCGGATAAATCATCGCGCTGCGGACTTTACTGATAAATTCTTGATTTTTTTCCAAATTATCAGCCAGCCGGTTAAGAATTTTGTCCAAAACTCCAGCCGCCTCTCCGGAGCGGATCAGGGAAACATAGATCTTATCAAAAACTTTAGGGTGGCGTTCCATAGCATCCGCCAAGCTTAGTCCTCCCTCAACATCCCTTAGGATAACCTCAATGATAGTTGCCATTTTAGGGCTGGCCTGGGTCTGGAGAATGGTTAAGGTGTCGGTGATCGGCAGGCCGGCTGAAAACATGGTTGCCAGTTGGCGGGTAAACTTAACCCTGTCTGACATCCCCACCCGGCCCATCACCCCGATTTTTGCCTCCGTTAAAAAACCTTTTGCCTCAGGTTTAAGAGAGATGATGATTAAGTTTTTCTCCCGAAGAATCCTGGCCGCCTGTTTCTCGTCTCTGGCCTCAACCACCCCTTTGGCCGACTTGCCATCATTATCTTTTGCTTGGTAATTAAATTTGGCCATGACTGCTTACGACAAAAACTACTTTTCCTTTACCTGGCGCATCAAATCACCTGGCCTTAAGGCATAGCCTTTAGCCACTTCAAGACTGACCTTTCCTGTTCTGACCAGGTCAGCCAGATCCATTTCCAAGGTTTTCATCCCCAGTTCAGCTGAGGTTTGGATGATATTATCTAAAAGATGAACCTTGCCCTCCCTAATGGATGTTTTCACCGCTTGGGTAGCGGTCATTACCTCGGCGGCTACCACCCGGCCACCTTGGATCGCGGGCAGGAGACGCTGGGAAAAAACTGCCTCCAAGGTCAAGGAAAGCTGCATCTTGATCTGACCCTGTTGATGGGGAGGAAAAACATCAACAATCCGGTCAATTGACTGGGCGGCACTATTGGTATGAAGAGTGGCAAAAACCAAATGGCCGGTTTCCGCCACGGTCAGGGCGGCCGCCACCGTTTCATAATCCCTCATCTCTCCCACCATGACCACGTTTGGATCCTCACGCAAAACGCTTCTTAAGGCAATTTCCCAAGAATGGGTGTCCGCCTTCATCTCCCTTTGGGAAATAATTGATTCCTTATGGGCAAAAACGTATTCAATTGGATCTTCAATGGTAATGATGTGTTCCTTTCTGGTTTGGTTAATCTCATCAATCACCGCCGCCAAAGTAGTTGATTTGCCATGCCCGGTTGGCCCGGTCACCAAAACAAACCCCTGTTTTAATCTGGCAAAAGAGTGGCAAATTTGGGGAAGTGATAGCTCATCAATGGTCGGAATAGTTAAGGGGATCAGGCGCAGAGCGGCTGAAAGGTGACTCTTCTGATGGTAAGCATTGACCCGGAAACGAGCCCGGTCTTCAAAACTAAAGGAAAAATCAAGCTCCTTGTTAACCAAAATAATTTCTTTTTGTTCCTCATTAACAAGGGTAAAAATTAATTCTTTGGCCCTTTCCTCGGTTAAGGCCGCCTCTCCGGGAACAGGGGCAATCACCCCGTCAATTCGCAGCATGGGCGGCGCCCCGACAACTAAATGAAGATCGGAAGCTTTCTGATTAAGGGCCAGTTCTAAAAACTTTTTGATTTCCATTTTATTTTCCTTATTCTTCGGCCACCCGAAGGACTTCTTCAATAGTAGTTATTCCTTCAATGATCTTCAAATAGCCATCCTGCTTCATGGTTACCATCCCTTCCTCAAGGGCCGCCTTTTCAATCTCGCTTGAGGGAGCTCTCTCAAGAATCAACCGGCCTACTTTCTCGATCACCGGCAATACTTCAAAAATACCTACCCGGCCCAAATAGCCGGTATTATTGCACTTGGGACATTTTTTGCCTCGGAAAAGCTTTAGCCCGCCCTTTGATTCCCCATAGAGTTTACCAAGAGTCTTTTTTATATCCTCAATCACCACCGCGTCAGGGGTGTATTCCTCCTTACAATCTTCACAGATCCGCCGGCAAATCCGCTGAGCAACAATACAAGTCATCGCCGAAGCAAGCAAGAAAGGCTCTGCCCCTAAATCCAAAAGCCGGGGGACAGCGCCGGCAGCATCATTGGTGTGCAAAGTAGAAAAAACCAGATGTCCGGTTAGAGAAGCTTGAACTGCCAATTCGGTTGTTTCCTGATCTCTAATTTCTCCGACCAAAATAACGTCAGGGTCTTGACGAACGAAACTGCGCAAGCCAGAAGCAAAAGTTAAACCAGCCACCGGATTAGCCTGGACCTGGTTGACCCCAGGAATTCCGTATTCAACCGGATCCTCAAGGGTTATAATGTTGATCTTGGTGGTATTGATTTTGTCTAAAACCGAATAAAGAGTGGTCGTTTTCCCTGAACCGGTTGGGCCGCAAACAAGAATGATCCCGTGGGGCCGAAGAATCGCATCCTCTAAATTTTTTAAAGCCCGGCCTCTTAAGCCCAGCTCGGGAAGAGGGGGGATCTTGCCTCCCTTTTTCAAAAGCCGCATCACAATTTTCTCACCATGAGAGGTAGGCAGACAGGAAACTCGAAGATCAACTTCTTTATCTCCGGCCTTAAAATTAAACCGGCCGTCTTGGGGAACTCTCTTCTCATCAATTTTCATCCCAGAAAGAATTTTTACCCGGGAGACAACCGCCTCATGAACCTTACGGGGCAAAATCAACTTCTCATGAAGAATACCATCAATCCGGTAGCGAACCCGGGTTTTATCTTCCTCCGGCTCAATGTGGATATCAGAAGCCCGGGACTGGATGGCAAAGTCAAGAACAGTGGCAACAATCTTGGCCACCGGAGCCTCCCTGATCACCTTCCCAAGCTGGGCAATGTCAATCGCCTTGCCTGGCTCAGTCTCACCGCCTGCCTCTTTAAGAGCCGCCTTAACTTCGCTTGATAATCCTTTAGCATATCTTTCTTGAATGGCTATCTGAATAGCCGAGAGGGTTGCCTGAAAAGGTTTTATCTTAGCCCCTGATTTTTTCTCAATAAATTCAATCGTGGTTAAATCCAAAGGATCAGCCATGGCCACTGAAAGCTCGTTTGCCTTCCGACTATAATTAAAGGGGATTAAGTTATAATGTTCAGCCACCGACTGGGGTAGATAGGTTGTCGCTTCTGGAGCCACGCCTGTCCCGCCCAGATCAACAAAAGGAACGTTGTGATAAACAGCCGAGGCCCGGGCCAGCTCTCCTTCGGAAGCCAGGTTCTCTTCGGCAATCAGGGTTTTTAAATCCTTACCGGTGTTTGCTTGCTCCAGCTTAACCTGCTCAAGCTGGTCAGGAGAAAGGATTCCTTCAGCGGCGAGGATATCGGCAATTGTTCCTGAGTTGGAATCGGAAAAAGGAGTTTTAGCCTGGGCAGTTGGGTCGGGCATACTACTATTATCTTAAACTTCCCTATGGTAAAATGTCAACCTGATGACCCACGCACTCCTGATCGTTGGCGGCACCAAAAAAGAACGCCTCGCTAAAGCCCAAACAATGATTAAAAAAAACCTCAGCCTGAAGTTGGACTTTGAAAAAGGCCATCCTGACCTCTTTGTTTTGGAGCCTGCTAACTCTCTGGGGATTGAACAGGTCCGTCAATTACAAAAAAACCTCGCCTTAAAACCCTATTCGGCCAACCTTAAAGTGGCTCTTTTTGTTCAGGCCGAAAAACTGACTCTTCCTGGTCAAAACGCCCTCTTAAAAACCCTTGAGGAGCCGCCCCAGAAAAGTTTGATTATTCTCACGGCAGCCAAAAGCGATCTTCTTTTGCCCACGATCGTCTCCCGGTGCCAGCTAGTAAGGCTTATCCCTAAAACCGAAATCAAGCTGGCCAAAAAAGAGGTTGATCTTCAACTGGCCAATTTAGAAACGATTTTAAAAAGCAGTCCCGGAGAAAAAATCAGCCAAGCTGAAAAAATAACCAAAAACAAGGATCAAGCCAGTCAATTTTGTCAAAACCAGCTTTTTTTATGGCGAGAAATCATGCTGGCTAAAACAGCTTCTTCATCTTCAATAAACCCGCTAATGCGAAGATTGTTGAAGCTTAAGATTAGCCAAATAACTTTTGGCCTGAAAACCGTTCAGCGTGCCCTAAACCTGATGGAAGCCAATGTCAATCATCGGCTGACAATTGAGGCCCTCCTTCTTAGCCTCCCAAGCCTAAATTAAGCCTAAAAAAGACTTGCAATAAGGGAAAAATCATTATATAATTTAGTCAGGAAAGAGAAAGTTTTTTATGCCTAGGCAAAGCTCAAAAAAACCCATGACAAAACAAAAAAAAGCTTCTCAATTAAAAGCTTCTTCCAAGAAGAAAAAGCCTGTTATTGAGTCCTACACCGCTGCCCAGATTAAGGTTCTTGAAGGCTTAGAACCAGTCCGGCTTCGGCCGGGAATGTATATTGGGGCCACGGATCAACGCGGGCTTCATCATTTAATCACCGAAGTCATTGACAACTCTGTTGACGAATCTTTAGCCGGCTACGCTAAAAATATTTGGATTACCTTTCATAAGGACGGCCGGGCAACCGTCGGCGACGACGGCCGAGGAATTCCGGTTGACAAACATAAATCAGGCCTTTCGGGACTGGAAGTGGCCATGACCAAACTTCATGCCGGAGCGAAGTTTGATACCCGAAGCTATAAAGTCTCTGGCGGGCTCCACGGGGTTGGCGTTTCCGTTGTCAACGCTCTTTCCACCTATCTTCAAGTTGAGGTTCGCCGCCAAGGAAAAAAATATGTTCAAGAATATAAAAGGGGCCGGCCCACCACCCGGGTGAAAATGGTAGGCAAAGCCCGAGGATCCGGAACAACCACCACCTTTTTGCCTGACAAAAAAGTCTTCAAAAATCTTGCCTTTAGTTATAAGGTTATTGAGCAATCCGTTCGGGAAAGAGCTTATTTGGTGCCCGAACTCTTTTTTCACCTTTCAGATGAGCGTACCGGAACCAAGAAACACTTTTACTTTGAGGGGGGGCTTCTCTCCTTGGTAGTCCACCTTAACCGGAATAAAAAGACGATCAACTTGCCTATTTTAATTTCCGGTGAAGAAAACGGGATGGCTGTGGAAGTGGCCATCCAGTACAACGATAGTTTTTCCGAAAACGTGGAGTCATTTGTCAACGTGATCAATACCGTTGACGGCGGCACCCATTTAACCGGGTTTCGGATGGCCTTAACCCGAGCCATTAATGATTATGCCAAGAAGATTGGGGCAATTAAAGACGGCAACGGCTTTACCGGCGATGATACCAAAGAGGGCCTCACCGTGGTGGTGGC
>DATLAM010000028.1:0-9287 GCA_035527435.1 Bathyarchaeia archaeon | reverse complement strand
GTCATCTGGCTAAGAATCACGTTCCTGGTTGAAAGCAACCAAACTCGGAAAAGTTTTTTAAGCCTTTTCATCTTCCTGGAACATCATAGGCCTTCAAGCCCTTTTTCCAAATATTTTTAAGCAGCCAATAAAAAACAACCGCCCAAAAACCGGTTACCAACAACCCTAAAATCATTTGGCTGCTTTGGGCCTGGCCCAACCAAATCTTTAAAGGAAAATAAACAAGGTACGGAAAGGGGGTAAACTGCAGAACCTTAAGAAAAATCGGCGGCAGGACATCTAAAGGGAAAAAGGCCCCGCTTAAAAATTCCAAAAAGATTGCCATGAATAAAAACCTGACCGACCAAACGTCAATTAACCAAAAACCGCTCATCCCAAAAATCATGTTGATAATAAAAAATAAAATCAAAGCCAAAAGGCAAAAAATAAAAAAGCCAACCAGATAAATCGGGTCGGTTTGGATTAAAATTGGAGGCTTAAAAAGGGCAATTAAAAGCCAAAACTCAAAGATAATAAAAAGGGCATTAAGGGCCTTGTCTGCCAAATCGCGGGTAAACCAGTATTTGAAAAAGCCGAGGGGGCGCAAAAGCATGTTGGCCGCCTCACCGCTTCTGATCACCCCAGCCAAATCACCACTTCTGTTTCCTAGAACTATTCCTCGCAAGACAGCAATCCCTAAAGTGTAAGTTAGGATTTGGCTTTTTTGATAGCCAAAAAGGTTTTCCCGGCCGGAAAAAAGGGCTGACCAAAAGAAAAAAAGAGAAAGAAGGAGAGCAAAGCTTCTTACCCGCCAAAGAAAAAAATTTAGCCGATAAACAAAATATTCCTCAAAAGTATTTTTTAGAACCTGAAAATACTTGTTCATTTTTTCCTAATCCCCGTATAAATTGGCCCTTTAAACCGGCCGGCAATCAAAATTTTGGTCTTTGGGGTTTTCTTTAAGACGTAAAGGGAGCTGCGACTGCCAATTGATTCGGCCCCCCGATAGAGATTAAAATCTTTCAACTTCTCTTCAATCAAAAGCCCTGACTGGCTGATAATTTTTTGGGCCTCTAAACCCCTTTCCCGAGCCCGATCGCTAAAACCATAACAGAAATAAAAAACTGAATGATCATCCTTGGCCGCCTCAACCGCTCGGGCAAGAAACAGCCGCAAGCCATTGGGCGTATAAGGAGGGTCAGAGAAAATAACGTCAAATGATTTTTTTAAAACCCCCAGTAAGGGCTGCTTAACATCATAGTAAAAAGATTTGATTTTAAACTTCTCTTTTTGGGCAATCTGATCAATAGTCCTTAAAAGCTGCCGGTCAATATCTAAAACAACAATTTCCTTCGCCCCGCCAATTAAAGCCAAGGCCAAACTGGTCAAATCATAATCGCCCAGAAGAAGAATTTCTTTCCCCCCCAAATCACCTTTTTCTTGAATTAAAAGGGCTCTTTCAAGAATTGTTTCCGTGGCGGCTGGAAATTGATCAAGATTCCTTTTGGGCCTTAATCTTTTACGATGATAGCTCTTTAATTTAATAAAGAGGTCATTTTTGGCTCTTTTTTCCGAAAAAGGAGTTTTTCTGATCAATTGATCAATCATCGCCTCTGTTAATTTTTGGCCGTCTTTATTTAAAACCACAAACCGGGTCGGCTTTTCCAAAAATGGCTGAAGACTTTTAAGGAGATCTCGAACTACTGATTTAGGCAAACCGCTTTTTCTTATCAGCTCATTGTTGCCAATCCTTTCTTCCCGATACAACCACCATAAAATCTCTTTAATTTTATTAGGGCTAATCCCGACTTTAGAAGAAATTTCTTCCAAATCAAGTCTTTTTTTAGGCATAGTTTTTGCCGGTGAAGAGTTCGCGAATGATCTCATCAATTGGGGCTTCCTCGACGTTCAAATCAGCCACCGGAAATTCCTGCAAAAGCTGGGCGGCGGCAACTGAGGTAGCTTCTCTTTTAATGGAAAGAGTTGCTTTGGGAAAATCATAACTTTTAATCTCGCCGATCGCTGCCAGCTTTTTAGGGTCAATCTCTTTGGCAAAAACCACAGACAAAAGCTTATGGTCAGCATACTTTTCCACGATCTCGGAAAGTTCTCCGTCAAAAACGATTTTACCCTTGTCAATGATAATTACCCGCTTGCAAAGCTCTTGAACATCACCCATGTAGTGAGAGGTCAAAATGACGGTTGACCCGTACTTGCGGTTATAGCTTTTAATGAAATCCCTCATCTTTTTCTGCATCACGACATCAAGACCAATCGTCGGCTCGTCAAGAAAAAGGATTTTGGGCGAATGAAGAAGGGCGGCAATCAACTCACACTTCATTCGCTGGCCTAAAGAAAGTTTCCGCACCTGGATTTTTAAGATGTCTTTAACGTCCAAGAGCCTGGTAAGATCAGCCAGGGTCTCTTGATACTTTTTGTCCGGCACCTCGTAAATTTCCTTGTTCAGAACAAAGCTTTCCAGGGCAGGCAAGTCCCACCAAAGCTGGTTTTTCTGACCCATTACCAAGGCAAATTGTTTCTGAAGCTCAGGTTTTCTATCCCAAGGGTTGTAGTCCAGAACGGAAACCTCACCGCCGGTGGGATACAAAAGGCCTGAGAGACACTTCAAGGTCGTTGTTTTACCAGCTCCGTTAGGGCCGATAAAGCCTACCAGCTCACCCTCATCAATGGTAAAGGAAATATCATCCACTGCCTTGACCGTCTTGTACTTTCTGCTCACCAATGACTTCAGGGAACCAAGAAAGCCCGGTTCTTTTTCATGAACCTGGTAATGTTTTTTTAAATTTTTAACCTTAATAAGACTCATCTTTCACCTCTGCCATTCCTATCTTATCATATTAGCTGCCGGTACTTGTATAGTGCCTCAGGGCAAACCGCCAAAAAGCCTGAGAAACAATTAAAAGGACAAGGCTGATAATCATCCCCACCAAAACCATTTCCGAGCCAATTTGGCCTAAAAGGGCCTGGACAGGAAAGGTGGAAATAAAGGCGGTTGGAATAAAGTAGATAAAAATGATTCTTGCCTGGTTTTTAAAAATATAAACAGGGGCTCGGCCCACATCAATCACTTCCGAGCAAAAGTCGCCCAAATTAAAAAGATTCGTAAACCAAAAGTTGGTCGTGGTGATCATGAAAAAAAGATTGTAGAAAATAAACAGACCTAATCCAAAAAGAAGGCCGGCATTAAGCCAAGCAAAAATGGTTGGCTGGACAGCCAATCTGCCTACAAATCTAGGAATAAGAAAAAAAAGGAAAATCATTCTTGGATAATGATCGTTATCAAAATAGCGGGTGGAAACCAAAAAACGCAGATTAATAGGTTTTAAAAGAGCCAAATCAAGATCCCCTCGGCGCACCAAACGAGAAAATTTGCTCAAATTCAGTAAGATAAAGGCCCAAAGAAAATCAAGAAACAGGGCCTGAACAAGAACCAAAAGCAAAACCTCATCCCTGTTCCAACCGGCAATAGCCTCAACCTGGCCAAAAACCAGATGAACAGAAGCCAACATCAGACCAAACCAGGAAAAGTTCATTACCGCCCAAATTAAGACGTTGAAACGAAACTCCCAGTCTCGCATCAGGCAGTTTCTGAAAAAATGAAAATATAAAGAAAAGTAACGCTTCATCTTTTTACTGACCGAAGGCCGTGTAGGCTCGCCGGCCCCGGTTCCACATTAATTTATAAAGCTGGGCTAAAATTGCTACCCAAAAAAACTGAAGACTTACTCCTTGGATAATCTCCATGGCTGAAAGCCTGCCAAAGTAAATTTCCAAAGGAAAAGAAAACATGTAACGAAAAGGCAAGATTTTGACCACGATTTGGAAAGCCTCAGGAATAAAACTAATCGGAATCCCCTGGCCGCCCAAAATCAGCCTGGCAATCCAAAAAAGATTGTCCACCGTTCCCACTTCAAGAAACCAAAAAGACAAAAGCCCCATGCAAAGACTGAAACTAAAAACCACCAAGATCGCCAAAATAATCGTGGGAACCAAAAGCAGGATCCTTGTTAAAGAAAAATTAAGGACGATAAAGTCGCGGAGAAAAAAGGCGAAAAGAAAAGTCGTTGCCAATCCAAGGAGGGAAGAAACCAGATGCCAGCCCAATTCTTCAGCAAATTTTTGCCAGAAATAGGAAATCGGCTTAACTAAACGGCTAACAATCTCTCCGTGTTTAATTTCATCACAAACACTGTAAAAAGGAAACCAGCCCGTCAGCCACTGTAAGGAAAGAGCGGCAACGTAATAGGTAATCAGCTCCGGCTTGGTGTAGCCCCCAATCCTTTCTCCGGCTGAAGCTGAAAACCAAATAGCGACCGCCGTTACCAAAGAAAGGCTGTTGGCCGCCAACCAAACAACCATCGGCCCACGGTAAACAAAGGCATTCAAAAGACTGGTTTTTAAAAAAGCCAAATATTTTCTCATATTATGATTATAAATTAATCGCCCCAAACTAAAAAAGCGCGGTTCTTGCCGCGCTTTTTGGGAAAAATTCAAATTTTTCTCATCTCACCGCCCTTTGTAAGGGCTTACCGGCATGGAATCTGGCCGCGCGGTGAGCCTTAATAATTCTTTTTTCACCCGTTCTGGGAATAATCACCGGTTTATCCTTAACATTCACCACTTTAAAAGTCCCAAATCCAGAAAGAACAATCTTGTCGCCTTTTTTCAAAGCCTTAGTCGTTTCCTCTAAAAATATGTCAATTGACTCTTTGGCTGCCTTTCGGGTCAGATGGGCTTTGCGGGCAACAAGATCAATCATCTCGTTTTTAGTCATCTCTCTTACCTTTCCGGGCAGCTGGCTTTAAAATACATGTTCTTTGCCGGTTTGTCAAGGTTTATAGGCATTTTTTATTACTTTGCCCTCGTGGTTTTATCCACCCGCGTTTCCCGAAACCCGGTCACTTTAATCTGGCCAGCGTATTGAACCTCTTTTTCCAGCTTCTCGGTGATTTTACTGACAAGAACCGTCAGCTGATCATCATCCACTTTTTCAGGATCAACTAAAACCCTGACGTCTCGGCCAGCTTGATAAGCATAGGCTTTTTTGACTCCCTCAAAATCACTGGCAACCTTCTCAATCTGGGTCATTCTTTTAACATATTCTTCGTGCGGCTCATAACGAGCGCCTGGCCGGGCCCCAGAAGCAGCATCGGCAATCCAAACAATTCTTGATTCAGGTGAGGAAAAGGGCTTGTCTTCATGATGCTCTTCAATACAGTCAATCACCTCAGGCGGCAGATTATATTTCTTGACAACATTGACCCCTAGCTCAACATGGGTTCCCTCCTGATCTGGAATGACTTTGCCAATGTCGTGAAGCAAACAACCCAGACGGACAACCATGGTGTTGGCACCAATCTCATTGGCAATCGCGATGCCGATTTTTGTTTCCTCAAGAGTGTGGGCAATCATGTTCTGACCGTAAGAAAACCGAAATTTAAACCGGCCCAAAAGCTTGACCAAATCAGAATGAAGATTATAAACCTTAACGGCGTGACAAAGCTTTTGGCCCTCTTCAAAAAGAATTTTATCCATCGACTCTTTTGTTTTTTCAACCACCTCTCCAATCCGGGCCGGCTGAATCCGACGGTCTCGAATCAATTTTAAAAGAGCCCGGCGGGCAATCTCTCGCCTAACCGGATCAAAAGAAGAAAGATGAAGATCTCCCTCGCCTAGCTCAATCTCCACCCCTGTTGCCTGTTCAAAAGCCCGGATATTACGGCCTTCCCGGCCAATGATTCTCCCTTTCATCTCTTCATTGGGAAGATGAACGGTGGAAACGGTGTATTCAGCCACACAATCAGTCACTCCATGCTGCATAGCATCGGTTAAAATCTCCTGAGCTTTGGTATCGGCTTCTGCCTTAATTTGCTCTTCAGCTTCTCTGATTCGGCGAGCCACCTCTCCGGCCAATCGCTTTTCAGTCGCCTCAAGGATTAGTTTTCTTGCCTCTTCCCGAGTCAATTTGGCTGCCCGCTCAAGTCGAGCCAGCTGTTCTTGCTTTATCTCTTCAACTTCACCAAATTTTTTTTCAAGTTCTTTTTCCCGAAGATCAAGTTGTCTGCCTCGCTCTTCTAGGGCACCTTGCCTTCGGTCAATTTCAGCTTCCCGCCTAAGAACATTGGCAAGAATTTCTTTTTCTCTAATATCTTCTCTTACCTTTTGGTCAGGCCTTTTTTTCAAGCCTTTCCTAACCGGTTTTCTTTTAGCTGCCCGGGCGGGGGTGGCCTTCTCCATTTGAGGAGAGGTCTTTTTTTGTTTATCCGGATTAGTTATCCGATCAAAAATCGAAGCCATATTTTACTCCTTTTAGCTGGCGAAAGGCAATAGGAAAGAGGCGCTTTTTGCGCCTGATCAGAAGGACATTGGTAAATGTTTTAAGATCGCTTCTGAAGTCATCTTAAATGCCGATTTCGCCAAAAATTATTAAATCTGGAGCTATTTTACCTTTTTTCCAGGAGCTCGTCAATGATAGGCTTGATTGTGGACCAAGAAAAACCTCGCCGGTTAAGAAAAGCAATCATTTTTTCGCGAAAAGCTTGCAAGTCCAGCTTTTTATAAGCCTTAAGCTTCTTTTTCGCCGCCTTTTTGGCCAAAGAAAGCTCATCCAACTTCTCAACCGCCTTTTCAATAATCTCTTTGGCAACTCCTTTTTGCCTTAACTCTGCCCGTAAAGCGATTTTTCCTCGGGGTCGAAAAGTTGATCGCTGGTCAACCCACCAGTGGGCAAACTTCCAATCATCAAGATAACCAGATCTTTTCAATTGAGTGCCAATTTTTTCGGCAACTTCAGCCGGACTTTTTCTTCTGGCCAGATAATCCCCAATCTCTTTTTCAGACCGAGGCCGGAAGGAGAGAAGCCGATAAACCCGATCAAGAAATTTCCGATACTCATTTTCAAAAACAAGGCTTCCGACCTGCTTATCGGTTAACTCCTGGCTGACTTTCAACCCCGCTTTTAAAAAATTATCTACATCCAAACCAAAAGCAAACTTGCCGTCAAGGTAGATATTGACCCTCTTTTTATTCCTTTGAGCCTTAATTCTGGTAACCTTTGCCATTTTAACTAGTATACCACCTAAAAACCCGCCTTTTGCGGGTTAACTATTAACAAAGAAAGCTTATTTTTTTAGCTCTTCTTTTCTGGCTCTGTTTTGCCCTCTTTTGCCTTTTTCCAAATCTCCTTCTCAATCAATCCGGCAAATTTGGGGTTTTTATCAAGAAAAGTTTTTGCCGCTTCTCTGCCTTGACCTAAAATCTTTTTCCCGTATTTGAAAAAAGCCCCAGCCTTATCAACAATCCCCAAATCAACAGCTAAATCTAAGATGTCCCCAACCCGGGAAATTCCCCCCACGTTCATGATATCAAACTCAGCCTCTCGAAAAGGAGGGGCTACCTTGTTTTTAATTACCCTGGCCCGATGGCGGGAGCCAATAGCCGTATCGCCCTCCTTTAAAATCCCAATCTTTCTTAGATCAATCCTCACTGACGAGTAAAACTTTAAAGCCAAACCCCCGGGAGTAGTTTCAGGATTGCCAAACATCACCCCGATTTTGTGGCGAATCTGGTTGGTAAAAATAACCACTGTTTTGGATTTGGAAATGGCGGCGGTTAACTTCCGCAGCGCCTGAGACATCAGCCTTGCCTGAACCCCAATCATGGCATCACCCATCTCCCCTTCAATCTCAGCTCGAGGAACCAAAGCGGCCACCGAGTCAATCGCAATCACATCAACCGCCCCCGAACGAACCAGGGTCTCAACAATCTCTAAGGCCTGTTCGCCGGTATCTGGCTGGGAAATCAACATTTCGTCCAAATCAACCCCAATGGATTCGGCCCTAGCCGGATCCAAACCGTGCTCAGCATCTACAAAAGCAGCCACCCCACCCATTTTTTGGGCTTCGGCTATTACATGAACAGCTAGGGTGGTTTTCCCCGAAGCCTCAGGACCATAAATCTCAACCACCCGGCCACGAGGCAAACCCCCCACCCCCAAAGCAACATCCAGGGCGATGCTACCGGTAGGAATAACGTCAATCTTTCTTACCTCACCCTTACCACCCAGCTTCATGATCGCCCCTTTACCGTATTGCTTTTCAATCTGCTCCATTGCCATTTTAACGGCAGAAAGCTTTTTCTTATCTTTGACCATCAGTTTAATTTTCGCATAAGATTTGGTAAAATACAAGTGTTATCGGGGAGTGGTTTAGTGGTAGAATGCGCGCATGGGGTGCGCGTGGCCCGAGTTCGATTCTCGGCTCCCCGACTGAAGCCTGGGAAGGCTTTTTATCTTAAAATGAGCCCATGAAAAAAGTCGTCTTAGGCATCATCTCCCGGATAAACAAAAAAGGCAAAAAAGAATATTTGTTGATTAACACTACCAAAGATTTTGGCGAATTTACCGGCTTTTATTATCCGCCTGGGGGTCATCAAAAAAAAGGCGAAACGGAAAAACAAACTCTCATCCGGGAAATCAGAGAAGAGCTTAGTCTGACAGTTGAGCCGGTAAAAAAAATTGTTGAGACGCCCGGGGATGTTAAGGAAGAAAAAGATTCCTGGTGGTTTTGCAAAATTTTAGAGGGCAAGCCCAAAATGAAGATAGGAGAGATTGCCAATTTTGGCTATTTCACCCATGGGCAAATTAAAAAGATGAAAATCTGGCCGGCAACCAGTAAATTTTTCAAAAAATATCTGTTATAATAAAAATAGGAGGTTCCATAAAAAAAGAGACAAAAATCAGCTACCTGCTTTTAACCGGAGGTATCGGCGGCTCAATTTTTCATAATCTTATCTATGGTGTCTTTGGGATTGAAGAGGCGGTTTTTTTCTTTTTAAGCGTTTTCTCTTTTTTGGCTTTTGCCGGTTCTCTTTTCTATAACGTTTTTACTTATAAAACCAAAGGCAAGCCCAAAGACATTTGGAGGTTAGGCTGGATTGGTTTGCTGGGCCTATTGGGGTTGCTCCCTGGCTTTGGCCCTGGTTTTTTTGGTCTCTATGGCTTTTTTGGTTTTTTTGGGATAAAGAAAAAGTAGTTTTAATCTTGTCTATCCCCAATGAGCTTGGGCCTGGTGATGATTCTCAAAAATAATTCTTCAAAAAAGCTTCTGAGTGATTCTTAAAAGAGCTTTTGTGGTATCATTTCCTCAGATGAGAAAACCATCAAAAAATAAAAAGCCGCCAATTTCTGCTATCGTTCCCTGCTATAATGAAGAAATGTGGGCCGGCGAGGGAATCAGAGGACTTCTGTCTTGTTCATGGGTGGATGAAGTGATTGCCGTTAACGATGG
>DATLAM010000027.1:0-5228 GCA_035527435.1 Bathyarchaeia archaeon | reverse complement strand
CCAACAAGTAAGAAGGGCAAGGGGAACATAAAGCCAAAATAGTAATCATAGATTCCTCTTTGGTAAAAACCAAAAAGGCCAAGGCCAAAGATAAGCCACAACCCAAGAAGAGTAAGGGTTTTAAATTTTTTCTTTTTTCTTTCCAAAAACCAAAAATAGGCAAAAATTGTTAAGCTGAATACTAAAAGAATCTGGGCCGCTAAGAGATGGTTATTGGTCACTAAACGGCTAAAAAGCCGGTAAACAACATCGCTGATCGTTGGTCCAAGATCGCCAGCGACAAAACCTGTTTCTTCACCATAGAGGAAAAACTGGTAAAAGGTTTTAAAATTTGGGAAACGGTGGCGCAATTCAAATAAAAGAAACGGCGACCAGCCAACTAAAAAACCAACTCCTCCTAAAAGATAGTCTTTCAAATTTTTAATCTTTCGGGTAAAAATTAACAAATAAACAACCATTGCCGGAACTAAAAAGGTGGCTAAATAGTGAAGCTGGAAGGCAATCCCCAAAAGAAAGCCAACCAAAATTAAAAGTTTCAGCTTCTTTTTGGTAACCGCTAGCCAAAGAGTGTAGATAGCCAAAAGAGAGAAAAAAGGCATCAGGTTCGGGTTCCAAGAAGAACGAGAGTAGGCAATCACTACCGGCGAAACAGCGTAAAGCCCGGCGGCAATTAAGCCCGCCAGAGGGTTGAAAAAATCCCGACCCACTTTCCAAACAAGGAAAACTGTGGCCACGCCAAAAAGAGCCACCATCACCGCTGGACCAACTGGATCAAGTCGAAATAGCCATAAAAAAGGCAACATCAGGTAATAATAAATGGGGCCAAGAAAAAAGCCCCCGACACTGGCAGTTGGCCCAAGAAGAGTCAGTTTATGATCAACGATAATTCTTTTCACCACCAAAACGTCTCGGCCTTCATCACCTAAAAAGGTCATGTAGTCGCCAATCCGGTAAAGGCGTAAAAAAGCGGCCCCGGCAAGAATAATAAGCAGAATCAACGCCTCTGCTTTATTTTTTTTGAGCCAATCAATAAATCTTTTTTTCATAATTTCTTTTTAAGTTTCACCAATTCCCAAAAGCCGCTTAAGCCTACCCTGAGGCTGGCGCCAGTCGCCCTCCCTTCTTTGCGAGGGTAATGGCGGACACCAAGCTCAACAATTTTAAAGCCCGCTTTTTTGGCTTTGATCAAAAGCTCGCTTGAGATAAAAGGGCCTCTTTCTGACTGAAGCCGGGAAATTTTCTCCACAACCTCTTTTCTTAAAAGCTTAAAGCCGCAGTCAATATCTCTCACTTTCAATCCAAACATTAAAAAGATAACCATCTCCCAAGCTCTGGAAGCCCAGATCCGATAAAAAGGAACGGCTCTCTTAAGGTAATAGCCTATTACCAAATCAGCCTTTGTTTCTGATTGGGCCTTAAGAAATCTTTCTGCCTCAGAAAAGTCAAACTGGCCATCAGCGTCAGTAAAAAGAATCAACTGGTATAAAGAGTTGTAAAGGCCGGATTTAAGGGTTGCTCCGTAGCCGCGATTAGGAGTATGGGTAATCATTCGGATTCGGGGTTCTTTTTTAATTAACTCTTCTACAATCTTGCCTGTCCTGTCGGTTGAGCCATCATTAATAACAAGAATCTCCCATTTTTTAGCCATTTGAGGGAGAATCTTAACCGCCCGGCGAAGTATTTTTCCAATATTTGCTTCTTCGTTATAGGCAGGAAAAAAAACAGAAAGACCATCAACCTTCATGCTGGCTAAAAGTATAACATAATCAGAAGGCGTGGTTGGCTAACCCAATTTTTTTTGTAACCAGCCGAAGAGTTTGGATTTTCTGGTTTTCCAAATAAAGGTCGTGTAGGCAAAGTAATTCCAGATAAGGCCAATGCCGATTCCCATTACAAAGAAAAATCGGTAGCCCTCATTCCCCCAATAAGGTTTTAAAGAACCTGAAAAAAGACTGTCCATTAAACTGCCAAGAAGCAAAGTCCCCAATTCAATCGTCACTCCTTGAATAATAATTGCCCCGACAGAGGTTAAATTAAATTGAAGAAACTTAACCGGGGTTTTTCGCCAAGAAGTAATCCTTTTAGCGGCAAACGTCCAAAAATTATTAAGAGTAAAGTTGGAGATGATCGCCATCTCCGCCCCGATCATTCCCGAAACTGAGGGCCGGGTTCCCAGCCTAACAAAAAGCTCCAATCCGATGGTATTAACAATAAACCCAATGAAACCAACAATCGCAAATTTAATAAGCTGAGCTGAACGCTCAAGTCTTATTTTAGTAGCATTAATGATTGTTTCCACCACATCTTTGATGAATTGAAAGTTTAAACCCACTTTCGTTTTTCCCGCTCGGCGATCTAGATAAACAGCCGGGATCTCACAAAATTTAGCCCCGGTTTTTGAAAGCTCATAAATCATTGTCGGCTGAATAACAAACCCCTTAACGTTTAGGCGGTCAAAATCAATTTTTTCCAAGATGCCTTTAACCCGAATGGCTTTAAAATTGCCTGCCAAATCTTTAACTTCCCTGATGCCTGCCCAATAATGATTAATCAGCGTGTTGGAAACGAAATGGGTCAATTTCCGGAACCAATTAAAATTATCCTCTCCTCCGGGAACATGGCGGGAAGGAACAACCACATCATAGCCTTCCTCAATCTTCGCCATCATCTGAGGAATGTATTTTGGGTGCCATTGAAAATCAGCGTCATTGGGAATAACTAAGTCAGCTTTAAGGTTTTCTATGGCATATTTATAGCCCTTGATAAGAGAAACGCCTAAGCCTCGGGGGGTTAAGAGAAGGTGAAGGTTTCTCCTGGTTTTAGCCATTTCTTTAACCATCTCGCCGGTGCCGTCAGGAGAATGGCTATCAACGACTAAATTAATAAACTCGTGTTTGGGGAGCTTTTTTTCCAATTTCTCAAGATAGTCAACCATCGGCCCGATATTTTCTTTTTCGTTGTAGGTGGAAAGAAGGTTAACAACCCGCATAAGCCTAGACTCTTTCTCGCCAATAATCTAGTAAGTCTTTTAAGGTCTTTTCGAAAGCAATTTTTGGTTTCCAACCAGTTTCTTTTCTAAATTTCGAATAATCTCCCTCTAAAACAGGCAGGTCTGAAGGCCGCATCCGGTCCGGATCTTTTTCCACCTTGACTTTGGCTTTGGAAAAATCAAGAAGCATTTTAAGAACCTGTTCAATTTTTATGGCTCTTCCGGAGCACAGGTTGTAAACCTCGCCAGGCTTGCCTTTCTGAACGGCCAATAAATAGCCCCGGACAATATCCCGAACATCAGTAAAATCGCGCTTGGCAGCAAGATTGCCCACTCTTAACACCGGTTCCCTTTTTCCTTTTTCAATCTCGGCAATCTGCCTGGCAAAGTTAGAACAAACAAAAGATTCTCCCCGGCGCGGTCCGGTATGATTAAAAGCCCGGGTGCGAACAATCTTCATTCGGTAACTTTGAAAATATTGATAGCCCAGCATATCCATGGCCACCTTGGAAACTGCATAAGGAGACAGGGGCCGCAAAGGGTTAGTTTCCCTAACCGGAATCTCGCCGGGCTTGACTAAACCATATTCTTCAGAAGAGCAGGCAATCTGAATTCTTGGTTTTATCTCCAGCTTTCTGACAGCTTCAAAAAGATGCACCGTGCCAATAAGATTAGTTTCCAGAGTGTTGGCTGGGCTTGCCCAAGAAGTGGGAACAAAAGACTGGGCGGCCAGGTGAAAGATATAATCAGGCCTGGCTGTTTTGACCACCTCATAGACGCTGTGAGAGTCCAGAATATCAGCGTCAAAAAGCCTTATTTTGCTGCGCAGATGGTCAATATTTTCGGTTTTGCTTCTCGGCCGGGCCGTCCCGAAAACTTGGTAATTACTCTTAAGCAAAAACTCGCTTAAGTGGCTACCGACAAAACCGGTAATTCCGGTAATTAAAACTTTCTTCATTGGCCTATCCCCTCATAGGTAAAACCTAGTTTTTCCAGTCTCTTTCGATTATATATGTTTCGTCCATCAACCACAACTGGATGTCTCATCAGCTTCTTAATTTTATCAAAATCCAAATTTTGATACTGTTTCCATTCGGTTATCAGAAGAAGGGCATCGGCTCCCTTAAGCGCTTGATAAGGGTCAGCAGAAAACCTGACTCCTTTGAGGATCCTTTTTGCTTCAGGAACGGCCACCGGATCGCAAACAATAACTTTGGCCCCTCTTTTCTTTAAACCCTTGATAACATAAATTGAGCGGGCCTCACGCAGATCTGAGGTCTCCGGCTTAAAAGAAAGCCCTAAAACAACCACTTTCTTTCCTTTAACCGAACCCCCGCAGAGCCGAACGGCTTTTTTGAGAAAATAGTCAATTTGGCTCTGATTAATCTTTTGGGTTGCTTTAATAAGGTCAAAATCATAGCCGGCTTTTTGGGCCAGATTAATTAAGGCATCCACATCTTTTGGGAAACATGAACCTCCGTAACCAATTCCCGCTCCCAAAAAATCCGGTCCAATCCGCTTATCCATCCCCAGCCCTTCCATTACCTTTTTAACGTCGGCGCCGAATTTGTCACAAAGAACAGCCAGGGCATTGGCAAAAGAAATTTTGGTGGGCAAAAAAGTATTGGCCGCAAATTTGATCAGCTGGGCGCTTGAAGGATCACAAATCAATCTTTCCCCGGAAATTTCTTGGTGAAGTTGAAGCAGTTTTTTAGCTGCCTTTCTGTCTTTGGTTCCAATGACCACCCGATAAGGATGAAGGGTGTCTTCAATCGCCCGGCCCTCAGCCAAAAATTCTGGCAAGGATACCAAACTAAATTTTATCTTAGTAAACCTTCTCATCCATTTGTCAATTTTTCCGTTTATTCCAGGAGGAATCGTGCTTTTAATGGCTAAAATGGCTGGTTTTTTAAGATTTTTGGCAATGGACTTGGTTGCCGAATAAAGAAAGCCTAATTCGATCTCGCCGTTTTTATTGGGCGTACCCACACAGACAAAGATTACTTCTGCCCCAGGAACAGCTTCCTGGTAACAACTGGTAAACTTTAACCGCCCCGTTTTGGTGTTTTTGGCAATTAACCTCTCTAGGTTAGGTTCGTAGAAAGGCGCTTTCCCTTTTTTAAGCTTTTTAATTTTTTCCTGATCAACCTCCACCACCCAAACGTCATTGCCAAAATCAGCAAAAACAGCTGCGGTTACTAAACCAACAAAGCCAGCGCCGACAACCGCTAAATTCATC
>DATLAM010000026.1:0-6261 GCA_035527435.1 Bathyarchaeia archaeon | reverse complement strand
GGTGGTTGATCCCTGTGATTATCTGCCCGGTTGTCCGCGCGTTTGTCTTTATCAAGGCCTTTCTGCCTGTGGGTTGAAAAATTGAAAAAATGATGAGGAAACTAAAAGAAATTATCAGTCAATACAAGCTCTTTATTTTCTTGGCCGCCCTTATTCCCGTTCTGGGATTTGTCTTTATTTGGCAACGGGCAAAACCCAATGCTCTTCCTTCCAATCCTCTTTTTGGCAACCTTCCCCAGCCCGAAAGCCAGTTTGAAATTGAAACCCAACCGGGAATCAGCTACCAAGTTTCTTTTCCTCAAAGTGTTTTTAACCAATTTCCGGCTTTAGTTAATGTTTATCAAATCAAAGCTGGTTCTGATCAGGAAGTTGTTAATAAATTTGCCCAGATCGCCAATGAGCTAGGTTTCTCAACTAAACCTTCAATTCAGGAAACAGGTCAGACCACTTTTTTCGTCTGGCAAGAAGAGAAAAAGCTTCTCAAAGTTAATTCCCAAACAGGCCAGTTTCTTTTTCAAGGCGAGTTTCCTTTGACCCTTGGCTTCGTTGCTCCCCTAGAGGCCGAAAGTTTGGTCAAAGAAAAGCTTAACCAGTGGGGTTTTCTTGATAAAGATACTCCGGTAAAAATCAACTACTTTGGCATTGCCGGCCAAGAGCTGGAACCGACCACTAATCCCAACCTTGCTGACCTTTACGAGATCGTTTTTTCCCCATCCGTTGACAGTTATCCCTTGATTGGCTTTGGGCCAGTCAGCAAATTAGCCCTGGCTCAGACTACCAAAGAAGGGCAACTAGTCAGGCTTGAGTATTTTCTTCATCAGGTCGATAAGGAAAAAGTTGGTACTTATCCGCTTAAATCTGGCCAAACCGTCCTGGCTGAAATCCAAGAGGGGAAAGGCAGGCTTTTCAGCCTTAAAACTAAGGCTGGGATTGAAACCAATCTTGATCCTCAAAATTCGATAAAGTCTCTTGATTTGACCTCTGTTGAGCTGGCCTATTTTGAAAGCATTGAGAAACAAGAGTACCTCCAGCCAATTTTTCTTTTTAAAGGAACCTCTCTTCTTGCGGATGATGAGGTTTTAGAGGTTTCTCTCTATCTGCCGGCCATTTCCTCCGAATGGTTAATTTTCGCCTCTCCTGCCCCCACCTCTGGATTTTCGGTTGAGTAGCCCTATTTTTGAACCCGGACAGGCATGATGATATGAAGATAAGAAGGCTCCCCCACAGCCCTGAAAACGCCTGGGTTCAGACCTCCGCTCATCTCAAAAGAAACCTGCTCAGAACCAACCACGCTTAAAAAGTCTAAAAGGTAACGGGAGTTGAAAGCGATTTCGCCTTTCTCGCCCTCAATCTTGGCTTCAAGAACGCTTTTGTTCTCTCCCACCTGGGCCGTATTGGCGCTGACCTCAAAACGCGAGCCGCCGATGGTAAATTTAACAATGTTGGCTGATTCTCTGGCGAAGATCGCCGCCATTCGCACCGCCCGGGTCAGCTCTTCCCGGTCAAGCAAGGCCTTTGTTTTCCCCTTCTCGGGAATTATTTTTTCAAAATCAGGAAAATTACCCTCAATCAGCCGGGAAACCACCTCAACTTCGCTGGTAGCGAAAATTAATTGGTTGGCTTCAGGGGTCACGCTGACCCCCAGCTTCCCCTCCTCATCATCAGCGGTAATTTTGGCCACCTCAAACAAGGTCCGGGCCGGCAACACCAAGCCCTTTTTTAAATCCTTAACCCTGCCAAGGCCGGTAATCTCTTTTAATTTTTTAAAACTGAGCCTGTAACCATCCGTGGCCACCAGAACCAATCTTTCCTCCTGGCTTTTTAAAAGAACCCCTGCCAAAACCGGCCGGCCTTCATCTTGAGCCGCCGCAAAAGCGACTTCATTGATGGCTGAGGCTAAAAGAGACCCTGAAAGAGTCAGGTCTGCCTTTTTTTTCAGGCTAGGGATCGCCGGGAATTCACTTGAGGCCATGCCCACAAAGCTTGCCTCATAAGAACCGCTGGTTATTTTTAAACTGTTTTCTTGAGCTTCCATCTCCACCTTGCCGGCTGGGAGCGAGGCCACAAATTCAGTCAAAATCTTGGCTGGGACAGAGATGGCTCCTTCTTTTTCAATCTTGGCTCCCAACCAAAGATTAATCCCTGTCTCCAAGTTGGTCGCCGAAAGCTTAAGCCGGCCTTGATCGGTTTTCAAAAGAATGTTGCTCAAAACTGGTAGCTGGGCCCGGGTCGCCACTGAACGACTGGTGGTAGCTAAGCCTCGGGCAAAATTTTCCTGCAGGATTGAAAGTTTCATAAAAACCTCCTTTCATTTTAATTCATTAAAGATCAACGATCAACTATCAGTCTTAAATCCCTTCGTCGTTAATATATGTTTATTATAGTAGTAGTAGTAGTCTTTGTGGATAAGTGTAAGACTTGATCCAGTTAAGTTTGATTTTCGTATTTTATTTCTGTTTAAAAGCCTGTTGAAAATTTTCATCATTTTGTGGATAAGTTGAAATTAAAAAAATCTTACCCATAAAGCTTTTGTTTTATCCCCGCAATATCCACGCGCAGATCCTCAGACTCAGGCAAGAGATTGGTGATTTTTTCCACCCCGTGCATAACCGTGGTGTGATCCCTGCCTCCCAAAAGCTGGCCAATATCCATTAAAGGCAGTTTCAGTTCAGTCCGCATCAAATACATTAGGATCTGGCGAGGGACAACAATAGGCCTTGATCTTTGCGGTCCGACGAGTTGAGTGGATTTGAGATCAAAATGGCGGGCAACCGTCTTGAGCATTTCTCTTGGCTTAACGATCCTCCTGGGGGTAGATACTTGGTTGGTTTGACCTAAAAGAGCTGAAGCCAGCTCAGGCGTTAGGGGTTCGTTTTTGGCCTCAGCTTCGGTAAGAAGCCTGACCAGGAAGCCTTCTAAGCGGCGGGTGGAGGTGATGTTGCCAGCCACCAGTTGGGCCACATCCATTGGCAGCTCTTTTTGCCGCTGCTGGGCTTTAATCAGTAAAATGGCGGTCCTCAGTTCAAAATTAGGTTGTTGGATATCAATGTTTAACCCGCCCTCAAACCGGGAGCGGAGCCGGTCTTCTAAATTGTTGATCTCATCTGGCCGGCGGTCAGAGGTGAGAATAATCTGTCCTCCGGCCCGCCAAACAGCGTTAAAGGTATGGAAAAACTCTTCCTGAACAGCGTTTTTGCCAGCAATAAACTGGATATCGTCAATGATCAGGATCCTGGCGGAACGATATTTGTCTTTAAAGGCCTTGGTGGTTTTGGCGCGGATGGCATCAATAATGTCATTGGTAAATTCTTCGCCCATGCAATAAATCACCCGGGCTTTGGGGTTGCGGGATAAAAGGGTAATGGCAATTGCTTGGGCTAAGTGGGTTTTGCCGACCCCAACTCCGCCGTAGAGGAAAAGGGGATTGTAGGCTTTTCCTGGGGATTTGGCAACCGCGGTGGCGGCCGCGTGGGCCATTTGGTTGGTGGAGGAAACCGCAAAGGCATCAAAATTAAAATCAGGCCTTAATCCGGCCTGCCTGAAAAGATCTTCAGGGCCAATTGTTTTTTTCTTTTTTTCAAAAAGGGGCTCGGCTTGTTTTTTAATCCCTTTCCCTTTTATCTTTTTAGACTGCTTAACAATAAAGACAAGGTCGCACTTTTTTTTAATGGTTTGGTCAAGGGCCTCTTTGGTTTGGCCATAGTAGCGGTTTTCGATTGTATCGCGCACAAAACTGGAAGGGCAACCGATTTCTACGATTTGGCGATCTGGGCCAATTTTTTTAACTTTGTTGATAAAGGTTTGCGGGAACCAAGTGGCAAAATTGGCTGAAGAAAGAGTGATTTTTAAGCTCTCAAGAACAGTTTGCCACAAGGTTTTGCGATCCATATTAGTTTTTTAAATTAACACCAGTTTGAAGCAGGCGGGCAAAAAACAGGGGCAGCAAGTCTTATAAACAATTTAGCAAAGTTATCCACAGGATGTCAATAACCAAAACACCCTTGTTTTTATCTTTTTTTCCTAGTATCCTAAAAGGGATCTAAAAGGGACTAATTTTGGTGTCGGAGAAAAACAGTGTCTAAAAGAACCTATCAGCCAAAAAAGAAAAAACGAGCCCGAAGCTATGGTTTCCGCAAGCGGATGCGGACTACGAGCGGGAAAAAGACGCTTAAAAGACGACGGGCTAAAGGAAGAAAACGCCTCGGTATTTAGATGTTACCTAAAAAACACCGACTGCCTTTACGAACCGACCTGGTTGAAATTAAAAAAAAAGGAAAACTTTTCCAGGGAGAATTGTTTTCATTGTTAGTGGCCAAAACTGACAAGAGTAAACCAGCCCGGTTCAGTTTTATCATCTCCACTAAAATTCATAAAAGAGCAGTTAAGCGCAATCAAGCCAGACGTTTATTAATCGAAGCGATTCGTTCTTTTTTACCCCAAGTTAAACCCGGGTTTGACGCTCTTTTTTTAGCCAAGAAAAAATTGGTGGGGAAAAAGCTAAAAGAGGTCAGCCTAGAAGTTGAGAATCTCTTCAAAAAAACAGGGATAGTATGAAATCTTTGGTTTTAAGATTAATCCGGGCTTACCAGAAATCTTTTCTTTTCCGCTCCAACTTATTGAAATTTTTATTTTTATCAGATTCTGCCTGCCGGTATCGGCCAACCTGCTCTGAATACACCTATCAAGCGGTCAGCCGCTATGGTATAATTCGGGGAAGTTTGAAAGGTTTAAGTCGGATCCTTCGCTGTCATCCTTGGAGTAAGGGCGGAGACGATCCGGTAAGATAAGATGGCTCAACTTTGGCACCTGCTTTTATATCAACCCTTGGTTAACGCCCTGATTTTTTTCTATCAGTTGCTTTTTTCTAATTTGGGCTTGGCCATTATTGCCCTGACGGTTTTAATCAGGGCTCTTTTGATACCCTTAACCGCGCCTTCAATGAAAGCCGCTAAAAAAATGAGGGAATTGGCGCCTGACATAGAACGCTTAAAGAAAAAGCACGGCAAGGATAAGCAGGCTTTCACCAAGGCTCAAATGGATCTTTACAAGCAGCATGGTGCTAACCCGGCGGCGGGGTGTCTGCCTCAAATTGTCCAGCTGATAATCTTGATTGCCCTCTTTCAAGCCTTCCGGCAAGTCCTTTTTGTTAATGGCGAAACAATTAGTCGGCTGAACGAGATTCTTTACTCCTCTCTTCGTCTTTCACCAGAGGAAGTGATCAACAGCCGCTTTTTTTATCTTGACTTGACCAAGCCCGATATTTTTCCCCTCCCGGAAGGATTTTTAGGCGGGATTTTGCCAGGGATTCCCGGGTTTTTTCTTCTTGGCGCGGCGGCAGTCCAATTTCTCTCTTCTAAGCTGATGATGCCCCAGGCTAAAAAAGCTCAAGAAGAAGCGAAAAAAACACCCGGGGCTGCCGATGATATGGCCACTACCATGCAAACCCAAATGGTTTACCTTTTTCCCTTAATGACCATTTTTATTGGTTTTTCCTTTCCCTCAGGCCTAGTCCTTTACTGGTTGGTTTTTTCTGCCTTCACTGCCGGCCAACAATACTTGGTTAATAAAAGATGAAAAAGAAGCTTAAGACAGTCAAGGAAATTACCGAAAAACTTTTAAAACATTTGGGGATAGAAGCAAAAGTCGAGCTGGTCGAAGGTCAAGAAGAGGAGATCCAAGTTAACCTGGATTCCCCAGATCAAGGAGTTCTTATTGGCTATCATGGTCGGGCCCTGGCCTCTTTCCAATGGGTCTTAGCAATGATTGCCTATCGTCATCTTGGGGAATGGACAAGAATTTTGGTTGATGTGGGCGACTATCGTCAGCGTCGCCAAGAACAGCTGGAGGCAATCGCTTTCAATACTGCCAAAAGAGTCAAATTTTCCGGGGAAGCCTGTGCCTTGCCTTATCTTAGCTCAGCTGAACGGCGGATCATCCACCTGGCTTTAGCAGAGAATGATGAGGTGGTTACCGAATCAGAGGGAGAGGGGAGAGAAAGAAAGGTTGTTGTCAAGCCCAAGGAATGAAATTTTTTACCAAGACTGTCTCAATTACCACTCAGAAGCCTTTTGAATTTGTCCCTATTGAGGAAAAAATTAACCGGAGTCTTGCTGAAAGCAAGATTAGAAAAGGCTTTGTTCTTCTTCGTTCGCCCCATAACACGGCCACGATAGTCTGCAATGAAAATGATCAGGCCGTGCTTAAAGATTTGGAAAGGAATTTGAAAAAGCTTTTTCCGGATGATTTCCCCTGGGCTCATGA